>NZ_JBHIOP010000010.1:17140-35327 GCF_042195625.1 Bartonella sp. AP9QHHD
CTCAGACAACCTCAGACAACCTCAGACAACCTCAGACAACCATATGAAAAGCTTTTGAAAAAAATTCCTCATCGAAAATTTTTACAAGGTATTTTTTTAGATTATACTCTGTTTTCCACCTAAAATGATGATTTTACCACCTAAAACCAAAGAGAAATGCATGTCACCTTGCATGCTGTATCAACCTTTCCCAAAAGGACAAAGCCCACACCGGTCTTTAAATAATGGCAATCAATAAACAATGGTTTGTCAACAATCTGGCTTCTTATCTAACAGATTTGACTTGGCTTCCCCCTTCAAATGCATCCTTGTAATGTATCCCCTGTCCAGAGTTATTCTACAAAAAAATGCTGCGTTAGGAATACGCACAGATGAAAAACACCCCATGCATAAAATTTTAACCACATCTCAAACAATGGTATTTTACAACACAACGGAACAAACTATTGTCTTATAGATTTTTCTCGTATCACTCTCATCCCGTTTCAAGAAGTTGCCTGATAAACACAAAATGCCATCTCAGAGGGTTCAATGCCTCACCATGTACTACAACGCATCGCCAACCTGCTGCTCTTGCCAACAGTGCACCCATTTTGAAAACAAAGAGTGGCTTTTTTCCTACACGCTTTGCCAAAAAAGGGAGTGCTCCATTTTGCTTTTTCTCGCTTTAAATAAACATATCCGTTGACCTCTTTCCACCACCCTCAAAGGACAAAGGTTTTAGCCCCACATCGGTTTGTAAACAATCCAACTCCTCTGAAGGAGCTCCATATCTGCTCATTATTTATATGATTCACTTGCATAATACTTAACCAAGCAAATCCTCCCCAGAACAGTTGCTAATGTATTAAATACTTTAAGCTATCTTACTGATATCACCAGCTTCAATAATAGTGTTTTAATGACGGTATTTACGCTATAATAGGATAAAATTATCTAGGGGCTTTTTGTCATCGCACAGCAGCGGTTTAAACCCAGCACTTGAAATAATGTATCACGACACCACAAGAGAGAGGCATTTGGGATAAAATCTTTATTCCTCAGCAAAAAACGCCATGAATAAAGAAAGGTTTTTTGTTCTTTCCCTACCTTTAATAATCACTGTCTTGATCCTCTAAAGAACAATAGGTAAACTCACCTTTAGGCATCCAACAAAGGCAGCACAAAAAATAAAAGAATAAAGAGAGTTGAGTTTTTTTTCTAAAGCGCCTCAAAACTTTCTGCACAATATATTCTATAAGACTTTATATTCAATAAGACTTTTTTCATAACAAACATTTTGCAAGCATTTTTATCTTTCTCTCACACAGCTTTCATTCTCAGGCTTTGACAGCATAAACCACCGCCACATTGACAGGACGTGTTTCATCTCCCCCTGTTTTTTGCAACAAGACCTTATGTTCATGCTCTCCCGCAGGACCTGTCAACAAATTTTTATTGTAAATTTGAGCCAGATTTCTATAATATTCACCGTGATTCATATCCCAAACTACCTTTTCAATCATTGGATAACTATGCTGGTGGTTACCTGTTGAATCTGTTTTTCCTTCATGGGTATGAGATTTAAAAGACTCTTCTTGTCGGCTTCCCAAGCGACGTCCTTTATCAATTTCTTTTCCACTATCGAGCCCCCGTAAAAACATTCCACGCAAATCGGGAACATTGAATGTTGTTCTCCCGTCTCCTTTTCCCCATGTTTCTCCCAAAACAGCAAAAAGATTGGCATAGTTCCTTCGCGAATATTCTTTACCATCACAGAGTAACCATCCAGAGGGTATTTTTTCTGTAGCAAAAGTCCCGATAAATCCAGAAGAAAAAGTTTCAGGCAAAGGAGGAAAGGGAGGGATTTCAGGAAGTTTTATAGTAGGATTGGTTAAAAACCAGCCATCAGCATTTTTTCCGGCAATATCACGCGTATAGACGATCTCATAAAGCCCCCCCTTTTGAATTTCCCCGCCCTTTAAAGGCATAATACCCTCTGGCGTTGCCATATAAGTTGGTCGTGGTAGCAATTGATTTAAAGAAATATTTGTTATTCCTCTGTTGACGCCTTGTGCTTTAAAGCGCACAACAATGCCATCCATATAAGTCTCAAAAAAAGACTTTGTTGCCAAACGAAGTGACGTTCTCTCATTTTTCACATCGACAGTAAACTGTGTTTCAATCCCGCCCCCATTATCCAACAAATATTCTTTGATGCGTTGCATCATAGCGCGAGCACTATCATTGACTGTGCTTGGCGGTTGCCCTTCTGCCCAGTTTATATTCTCGTCGACATAAGCATTTTCTGATGCAACAATTGACCAATCATAAATCGAGCTCATAGAAGATACTCTTTTTTCAAAAAGGGAAAACGAGCAAAAAATGAAGAAAAGAAAGCCGCAATTTTATTTTTAGATGCCGGCATTTTCTCCATTTTCATTTTTTCCATTTTCAGTCCTATTTTGTCATAATCAACATGCAATAACTTTGTTTTCGCATTGACATAAACAGCTTCAGGGTTCACACGCAACACGTCTTGCGCCATAACGCCCTGATAACGTTGTGGATTTCCCTTATAATTAAAGGTATAAAGTGGATATCCCTTTTTCTGCCCCACAGGGATAATATTTTCTTTTGCTCTCACGTCACAAAGCCCTAAAATTCCTCCGACCAACCCAAGCACTTGCTGCGCATCACGCAATGGATCTTTTGTCACAGAAGGCATTGTCGTGGATTTTCCTGAAGTCGTTCCGTAATTTCCAGCAGCCTGTGTTCCTACCTGTAACAAACTTTGCAATCGGTTCCAATCTTGATTATCTTTTTCTGACCATTTTTGGCGTTCAGCATCTAAGACATTTTGGCGGTTTATATCTTGAATCATACCCCCTTTCAAAGCATTGCTTTGCACGTTACTCTGTCCTTGATAATAGCTATTTGCCGCATTAACTTGATCATTCTGAGAGCGATCAATCATCTGGTTTGCATTCATCATATTGTTAATATCTTGATTATATTGCTGTGCTGCAGCATTTGTTGCCAAGGCGCCTAACTCATCGGCCAGCACACCAGTATGAGCCCCAGAACCATAACGTCCTGCTCCCGACATCGATTGATTAATTGCATCGGACGTTTTATTCAGAGCATTTTGCAATGCGGTATTAAATTTGCTATTGCTTCCAATCCAGCTTCCCTTAGCCATACCGGAAAGATTTGTAGCGCTGTTGGTTGGGGCATTCAACCATTGCGTTACCGTTGGATTGTTATAAAGCCCTGCTGCTTGTTGTAAACCGGTCAGCGCATTTTTTGTCATATTGCTAAGACCAGCGACTCTGTCTCCCTGATAAACGTTTCCGCCAATTCCTTTATTATAAAGTCCAAGTGCATCGGCACTGGCTTGTTTAAGAATATCAGCCGCCCAAGCAGGTGGAGCATTTGTTTGTGTTGTTGTTTGCACTTGAGGTGTGGTTTTTCTACTCATGGGTTCAGAACCTTTCTATATTGAATAAGATTACGAGAATATCCGTGATGAGCGAGCTTTTTCGCCCATCCAGTTCTTCCAAACATGTGCATTTCTTCAGCATTAATTGTTCGCGCCCATTTTTCGACTTCATCAATCAATTTGACCAATTTCAGCCCTCCCTCTCCAGCAAGATCAGAGAGAACGACGCATTTTTTTCCCGTATGGGTTATTTCAACTTTGGTAATTGCAAAAGCACTAAATTGGATTTTATTTTTTAAGACCAGCCACAATTGTGCTTGTCCTGTAGCGATTTCTTCAGCAATTTTTTCCAGACAAACATCATCCGGAAAGCGCTGAACATATTTTTTCAATGCAGCATTGAGAGCCTCTTGATAGGGAGCTATTTTTTCCCATGGCCACTGCTCTGTCAGATGAGCAGAATATAAATCTTGACTCTCTTGCATCATAATTTTAGCTCTTTTAGCTTTGTCATTTCCCTCATTTGAGCAATACGCATCCCCATGCATACTTCACGCATTCCATGCCCCCCCCCCGCACAATAAAAGAAAAAAGCCCCATCATCCCTTTGTCACAACAAAGAGGGAACTTTTTTCTTTATAAAAATAAACCATGGTGCAGCCTATTTTTCCTTTATCGCAGAAAAGCATGAAACATAACGCACCACCTTGTTCTTCATATTATAAAGACACAGCTTATCGCATTGTGCCTTTGTTTATAAAGGTTTGGGAAGTCTATGGGGCATTTGTTCTTTAATAATAGAGGCTTGAGCCTATCGCATGATATTACAAAAGGGCATGCCTATCGCATGCCGGACCGCGTCAATTCCACATCAAATCCAGTGACATGAGTCCAATTCACCCCCTCAGGAATACGCAATTTAAAGCGATAAAACCGTGCCCTTGCACGACAGTGAATTTGTCCAGTATTATAAGAGGGCTGTTTTTCTGGCAACCAAACAGTTTCCTCTTCAAGAGATTGTCGAAAGCGCATTCCCACAGACAAATAAAACTTTCCACTATTGACTTGAGGCATAATATTTTTCACCCGTGTTATCATGCCATTTGTCTGCCCCATTTCTTGTGATGTCACGACACAAGCCATAGGACCCCCAGAAAACGAACCCAGTCTCCCCTGTTGATCAAATGCCCCCAGAATAGGCGATTCATTTTTCCAAGCTTTACTATCAAGAGAAAAGGACAAATCGTCAATATTCTTAGTCACAAAATCAAGACCTTCTAGGGTTGTTCCTGCTAAGAAAATAGGCAATATCATTTTGATATCGACGAGAGCTTTTGTCCATTTTTGCAATCCCCAATCATAAATGAGCAAGATACGTTTATGAAGGTTCTCATCAGAATCAACCATCCAATAAACACGATTATACACCCCATCGATAGCAGCAGACAGAGTGTACAGATTATCCTTCCTTGATTTTGCGGTCATCGTTCGATCGACTTTTTCGAACCCAATGGGTATAATCTGTCCCTCATTTGTTATTTGATAAAACCCGCCCTCATCGGCAAAGAATGCTAAATCGCCTCTACAAACAATTGATTCAGCATTTTTTGCGCCTCGTTTATCGTGGATTTTTTGGAAACTAAAAATAATCTTAGAGCCAGGAATAAAAGAACCAGCATAGATTGCAGAACGCATAAAGATAATTGGATTTGTTGTCTCCGTTGCCCCTTGGACGAATCCGCCATCAGGAAAATCTTGATAATCACAACTTTTTTTTCCCACGGTCCAAAATTCAGCATCATTTAATCCAGACCAATGAACCCGTCTTGGATTTTCGGTTAATTTCATCAAACAAACGAAATCTCCCCAGATTCGAACAATCCCTGCCTGTGGTGGATTTCCTCCTAAATTTCTAAATGTTTTATCATGATTAATATCAATCACTTGTGGTTTATCATTGGCATTCACAGCAATGATAAAATCACCAAACAAAGCAAAAGACCACGGAGCATCAACATTAGCCAGATAAGGTTTTCCTTTTTGGCTAATATCTTTCCAGTTCATTGTTGTATTATCAAGCAAGTAGATTTTTTCTCTTGTCCCGACAATAATAGAAACTCCATTTTTTGTTTTAACCGCAAGAGTGCCTAAGATTGGCTCCGGACAAGGCTCTGATAAAGGTTCAAAACTTGGCATAGGGATATAGGAGCCATCCGCCGGGAGCACATTAACAAGTTCATCGGTAAAAATTCCATTGATATCCGCCACATCGGGTCGATAATCAGCGATTGGGAAAAAAGCCATCAAGACCCCCATAAAATCTTTGAAGAGCCCAGTGCCATTCAAAACACCAAGGCTTATTGATAAAAAACCACAAAAGCCCTTAAAACTCTAAAGGCATAAAATTCAACAAAATAAACAACCTTAGATTGTCTAAAGCACCAAAAAAAACGATACCATAAATAATAGCCACCCCAGCCATCCACCAGCGCCAAACCAAAATCAACTGCCCGCAAATCACCCCCCACAATGACGGGGGAAAGAGCCATCAAAAGCCCCCATAAAATCTTTGAAAAGCTCAGTGCCATTCAAAATACCAAGGCTTATGGATAAAAAACCACAAAAGCCCTTAAAACTCTAAAGGCATAAAATTCAACAAAATAAACAACCTTAGGTTGTTTAACGCACCAAAAAAAACGATACCATCAATAATGGCCACCCCAACGCCATCCACCAGCCCTTCACCATCAACACCCAACGCGCAAATCCAGCCATAAGTGACAAACCAGCCACCAGTGCCAAACCAACCTTCAACGCCAGCCATAAACGATTTGAAATGAACTTTTTAAAAACGCATTGGACGAATTTTTGAAGAACCTTTTCGGCGCGATGTTTCAATGCGCAAAGCTTGAAGCTGTTCTTGAAAATCTCTGAAAGAAACGGCGGCATATTCAGGATCTTTAAGAATATTTTTATAAAGTTCATATTTTGCCCGTGCTTTAATAAGATCAAAAGCATAAATCAACCAAGGGTTATCATCCTCTTTCAGCTGTTCATCGGCAAAATGAACAGGAGCATAAGAAAGCTGTACAGTTTCCACATGTTCTGGTGTTGGAAAGAGTCCTATTTTTTGATCAAGGTAGGTATAAAAGAATGGCGTTCCTAGCGCAGGATGCATACCATATTGTTGATGCAACACTTCCAAGGGCTTAAAGAACAACTTTGTTGGTATTGCACTCTTTGTTACTAAAAAGACGCCCTCCAAACTCTTTTCTGCTTCAATAAAAACCCCCTCTTCTTGCCCATACCATGTTTTACCACTTTGTGTTTTAAACGTCCTTTCTCTTTTTTCATTAAAGAAAAAGGGTTCGCGTTCACACAAACGCAAAGCCGTAAAAATTGAATCTTGAATTTGCAGGGAATATTCCGCTGTTGTATCGTCAATTTCATCTTGAATAAGCGCGACCATATAAGCAAAAGTTTTAGAATGGTCTGAATGTGTAAGGTTTAGATTTTGGGGATCAGTGGATAAAGTGGTCATAAGCCTGTCCTTGTTTCTGGAAGCATTTTAAATTTTTCCCCCAACAGATCCCTCTTGTTGGGGGAAGAGAGCAAGCGTTCGCTTTAAGCTGGCGCTCCATAAGTTGGGATGACGATAGTGCCAAAATCCTGAGCCCCTTGCGTACTTCCTGGCAAGGTAAAGCAAGTTTTTTTCATACCGATAATGGTTTTTGCCGCGACCCCGAATTCTCTTTCATAGTCGAAGAGTTCCTCCACCAATTTATAGCGTGTCGCCCCTCGATCTTTACCAAAAGCAATCACAGCACTCTGCGCACCAAGCAGAACAGCCCGCCGCACATTTGGTACAGCTTTGTTAGCGGTTCCAGCTTCGACCCCTTCGGTAATATGTTCAGCTTCGCGCAAAACCACACCATTATACATGCCCAAAGACCCATCATAGAGCGGATTTTTGATACGACTTCCACTATAGATTGCCTTAGTAATGTCGAGCCATTGCCCCGCATCAGTATTGGTTCGCAATTGTGTCACTTGGGTTGGATGAAGATAAAGCACATAAACATTTTCCCCATCGATCCGCACAGGTCTAATTTTAGGATTTGCCAATTTAGCCCGTTCAACTGCTTTATCAATCAAGCTGAGATCAAAAACATCGTCTTCTTTTAAGTCCTCATCTTTTGCTTTATCATTAGGACGTACCACACGTTTATTGGTTGGTGCCGTTGGCGCATTAAACCCATAATGAACTGGTTTAAGGGTAATCGTGCGTCCTTCAAAGTTAATTGTTTTTGCGGTATACCCGCAAACTTGAATGAAGAACATCATACTCAGACGATCTGCATACCAATCAACCAAACCATTTTTTGCCTCGGTGCGCAAATCATGGAGAATTCGTTGTTGATCAATCGTTCCCTCATTTTTGACACGCACAGCATGAACGAGTTCATTAATTGCCAAGCGATCATTGAGAAACTGTAAAGCTTCTTCATTGCCTTCCAATGTCTGCCCTTCGCTCACCCCATCGCCTAGCAACTGCACACGCAAATTAAAGCTAATAGCATCCCCACTTGCTTTCGTAGTTTCATCTTTTAATTGTACGATACTGTTTGAATCATTTCCAATCAACGGCGCAATTGGAAGTGCTTTTGAGACTTCTTGGTTTAGTAATTTAGACCATGTGCGCACTGCCATTGGGTCATTAAGTCCGATATAAGTTACGGTCATTTTATCCTCTAAAAGTTTTCTTGACATAAAAAAACCCGGCAAAGCGCCGGGCGCTCAAAACACCACATTTCATTTCAGATGGTGAATAGGTTGTTCGTGAGTTTTATCTAATTTCTGTTAGCGTCTGCCTCCTCCTTATAAGAGCTCTCCTCACCACATCCGTGCTTTGAGAAATCCCCCCGCATTCTCCTGCGCCAAAAGCCTCTTAACATTCCCGCAAAAAACACTCCCCCGCATTCTCCTGCGCTAAAAGCCTCTTAACGTTCCCCGCAAAAAACACTCCCGCATTCTTCTGCGCCAAAAGCCTCTTAACATTCCCGCAAAAAACACCTGCCACATTCTTGTTTTTAAAATTCTCTTCCCCCCATTAAACGATTAAAAGCGGCTTTATTTTTAGGATCAGCAACCCAAGCGCTAAACTCTGCTTCTGACATTTTATCAAGCATATCCAAAGAAATCGGCCCATTTGGCGTCAAGCCGTTATAAGCAGCAAGAGTACGTGCAGAATTGTGTCTTTCCTGTAAATTTTCACCCATGTTATTGGGAACATTTGTGTAGCCAATTTTTTGTGCAATAGAGTAAATCACTTCAGCCGGATTTTGATTTTTTTGCGCACAATCGCGCAAGATCTGCTTCAACTCATCACCAATTATCGCATCAATATTTTTGGGGTCTGCCATCTCAGGATAGAGCGAAGCACAAGCTGCCAACTGTTTAGCCCGCGTTTCATAAATAAAATCAGCTGCTTGATCAAAATCATGATGCTTTTGTTTAACACTGGCAACAGACTGCTGAAAAAATGCATGCAACTGTTCTGCTTCGCGAGCAAGAGAAGGCTGTTGTTTTTCATGTAAAAGCCCTTGTTTTTGGAGTGTTTTTCCCAACCATTGCATATAGCCCATAAAGTCTTTTTGCGGATCTGGTGGAACATCTTCTCCCCCTTGAACCTCTTTTCCAGCCTTTTGCGAAGAGTACTGTTGTTGATGCACTTGCCCTTGAAAATTATCTTCAAGAGTTTTTTCTTCTCTTGCAATTTCACCATCTTCTCCCTCTTGTGTTGAGACCAGAAAATCTTGTTTCAATTGGTTTTGTTCTGCCGGCGTTAAGTGTTCTTGATCCATGACATTAGCCTTCTCTTTTTTTTAACAATAAAATCAAATTTTTCAGATAAAACAGCCCATAAGCACTTATCCCCTCAATGTTCTCCCATCATTTGAGCACCAGTATTCCCCCCAATGCTCTCCACCCCACATGACGGCAAAACTCCCCTCTCCACCCTACTTTTCCCAACAACACTGCCCTACAAAACAGTTCTTTTAAGAAAAGGGAGCCCATTGCACTACAAAAATCGATAAGCCCATTCTGCGCTCACCATCCCCACCATGTTTTCACCCCACATGACGGGCAAGCCTCCCTCTCCACCCTACTTTTCCCAACAGTCCTGCCCTACAAAACAGTTCTTTTGAGAAAAGGGAGCCCATGCACTACGAAAATCGATAAGCAATTTATGATATATGGAATTTATCAGAAGTCGCGCATGACAAAGCGTCCTATTGTTGAGCCTTTACTGTCTGCAACATCTGCATTATCTGCTCTGTTCCCACATTACCCCCCATCTGCGCTGAAGCATTTTGCTCTTCTTGAAAAGAGTTTTGCGCCTTTATAGCGATTTTATGAATGAGTGAAGCGGGTAAAGGCGAATAGCGTAAAAGATCGAGCATAATCTCAGGCGTTGCAAAATTTTGCATCAAAGGAAGCAATTGCATGATTAATGCAAAAGTACGCTCTTTTTCATTAAGACTTGTTGGCGCATCATCCACGACAATATCATATTCCAAGCTTGTCACCATTTCGCGTGTCAGCGGCACATACTGGGCATTTTCATCACCAGCAATACGCACCAACCGCCCATCGGAGAGATAATTTTGAATAAGATAGAGAATAATTTTTCCCTGTCGTTGCCGATATCGACGCAACCCATCAAAAAAGGAAGCCAAAAGATTAAGTGACGATTGTCGCCGTTGTTGTTCAAGAATGCCGGGCTGATTGACAGCTCGCGTCCCAATAAATTCAGAAGACAACCCCGTCACCTGTTCGAGAGCACTCTTTGCTTCATTAAACAATTGAAAAAACCCTTGCGGAAATTGCGCCACGGGTTTAGGTTGGATTCTTCCGCCAGACACAGCCCCACTTTTTAACCAAGTAATACTATCAGCTCTAGCCCAACTCTCGACGGCTTGTCGATCATCATCAAAAGCATCGCGTTCTGCCATAATGCCGCCTTTTGATTGGCTATTGAGCAAATGCATCACTTGACTAAAATATTTGTTTGCCCACCGTTGCGGATCTTTTGTAGGGCGCACAATTCCGTAAAATTGCCGACTTAACTTATCAAAAGTACCGGTAATACACTCCCATCCCAATTGATTGGGTGGAACCAAGGGCTTATCAGGCGCTTCAAGCAGCTTTCTACCTAAAAATGCCCGTTTGACAATTTTTCTGTTCAACCTTGTTGCTTGGACATGCGGAAAGGTTTTGCTTAAATTTTGGAAATCCTGCTCTGAATAATCGATAAATTTTCCACTTTGAGGCTCAAGGACTTTATAAACCACCTCGCGTTCAAACCAGCGACATTCTACCAATGTCACCATTTTAGGACGTTGATAGCCGCTCCCCTCTTCTCCTTGATACCCCCTCTCGGACTGATAACTTTGTGTCATCCCATTGCTGGTTGGCTGTAAAAAGCTCTGATGTTTCACCCAATCCGCATGAAGATCGCTCCAATGAACATTGGGAAACATTTCCTGCGCTACGGCAAGAGGTTTTTCATCAATATACCATAAGCGTTGAGCATCAATGAGATTAGACTTAACAGCACTTGCATCCCACACCATTTTCATAGGATCCAACCGCGCAATGATTGGTTTTCCTTGTGGATCTTCTTCATAATCAAGGCGTGTATCTGTCCAGCCCATACCGCAAATAATTGCATCTTGAAAAGCATCGGAATCTTCGTATTCGCCATCGGCTTCATCGCGAAACCATTCGGCTGCTCCTGTCAGAATCTGATTAGCAAAGGCTGCGCCTTCTTGTCGTGGAATAAATTGCACTTGTCTTTTATTATTGCGCTCAGCCCCGATCACAGCATTAATTAAAGGTGCAATACGGTTAAAAGTCATCACGGGTCTGTTTTGTTCGTGCAAGACAGCCAAGTCTTGCTCATTCCATTGCCGTCCATTATAAAAATCGTAATCTTCCTGGGCATTTTTTCGCCATTTTTCGACATGATCAATATCATCCTGATACCAACCCACGAGTTTTTTAAAGAGAGCTTGATTTTCAAGCGTTTCGATTTGATTAAAAGAAGAATTTGTAGACATATTCATTAAAAAGCCATCCATGAAGTTTGAGAATGGTGAGAAGAGCGATAAGTTTTTTTTCGCACTCTAGCATTTGGTTGTTCATAAGCCACGCACATCAGTCCAAAGGCATCGGCCCCATGGCTAGCCCAATCATGTTCAGCCCCTAGTCCGATATTGCGCTGTTCGTCGCGCTTTTCATGATACCAAGCAAGCGCTTTTCTGCCCGCACATGTCGTTTCACGATTAAACCATAGTGCAGGAAACAACCGCCGTACGGCTTCGATACGCATTTTCACAGCGCCTGTTCCTTGGTTAGGAATTATTTTGGTTTGAAAACCGGCTTGTTGAAGGGCACTTTCAAAACTCACATTATAGACACGATCTTTTGTTGCGCCATCATGAGGCAAGACCATAAGAGCCTTTTCATATCCCCTTTGAAAGACCCAGCCCACATGCTCTGAGAGAGGTTGTCCTTGGGCTTCATAATAATCGAGCACTCGGATTTCACGTCCAACAAATTGCGCCACCCACAATGCGGTAGCATCGGCCTTTGCTCCTGTTCCCCCGATATCCCAAAAGATTCTCACCTGCATCAAAGGATCCCGTGGAACAGTGGTAATCCGCCCTTCCATTTCGGCTTCCAGCAGACATTTCTGATAATAAGCCCCTTGGACAGCTTGGAGATATTCGCCTTCCCAAATATGGTTATACTGCTCTGGTCTTTGCTGCAAATCGTCCATTCGATCACGATTGAGTTTTTCAGGAAATTGCGGATTATCACGCCAATTGATTTCCACCCCTTTGATATGAGGATTATCGACATTTCGGAAACGTTTTTCCACGGCTGCATTTTCATGGCATGGGTTCCATGTGACCCATAATTCTGCATTCCAATCTTTTCCTTCTTCGCGCAAAGTTGGAATAAGTGTTTGCCAAGCAGTTTCTGTCACGGGCTCGGCTTCATCGACCCAACAAAGGAAAACGCGTCCCATTGATTTAATACTTGCGATATTGCGATCAAGCCCAGCAAACACATAGACAATCCGTCCATCTTTTGACTTAATATATTTATCGCCGATTTCATAATAGTCTTGTAAAAAAGGATAAGACTCGATAGCGCGTTTAATTTCCTCCAAAGAACTTTCATTAAGAGAATTTTGAAATTGCCTTGCACAAAGAATAATCCCGCGTTCTCCAGCCATTCCATGGCGATATCCCACCACAGCCGACATCAAAGCAAAAGAACGTGTTTTTCCAGAACCCCGTCCTCCCCAAGCGGCTCGCACATCTGCTTTTCCAGTAAAAACAGGAATAAGCTTTGGAATAAGAGCCACTTGAGCCGTTTTCTGCTCAATTTTTTGAGAAATTTTCTGAACAGTTGTCATTATAAATTTTCATACTTTAGCAATAATTGCGCTGCACCCTTTTGCTTATCCCAAGTTTAATGATCCCAGAGCAATTGAACGAAAAGAGCAATTGAACGAAAAACGCCCTTCTCAAAAGCAGCGCTTTATCTTTTCTTCATCCTAATATTCAATAAATTTCACTTTTTTGCATGAGATCCCCTTGACCCCACCTATGCGCCCCAAGCCCCCAAGGCACAAAAGCCCCACCCCCTCAAACACCGCGCCTGTCATCCCCCAACCACAAGCAAGGTATCCCCCCAACCAAATCATAGCCTCAGCACATGGCTCTCAGGCATATCCAAAGCCCAACATCCTCCAATATCATGCCTCTCAAGCATCACCAATCCTCACACTTTATCCCCCAAGATACCCCCACCAAAACACATGCATCCCGCAAGCATAACACTTCTCTCAAGTTTCATGCCCCTCCCCCATCAAAACACTGTTCCATATCCACCACACAAATACCCTGCACCAAATTCCCTCCAGCACACGGGGGCCCTTACGGCATCATTCACCAAAGCCCCTTCCCAATATCACGAGCGCCTACAAGCACGATAGCCTCCGCTTCAATCCCCTCAAGATAGGCAATCACCAAAGCAGCCCCCTTGCAAGACATCACCCCACATCACCCACCTCAGCCTAACATTTTTCAATATCACAAGCCTCAGTTATCGAGGTATCACACTTCTCCGGTTCACTATTTTTTGCATTCACTGGTACAATCTCAATACGCGAAACTGTTTTTGATATCTCCACACCTTCAATAACGAGAAAAAACCAAATCTTCACCAGATGCCCAAAACAGCAAATATCATCAAGCACTCCCCAACATCTTTCAGGTATCGCGCCCCTCACGCATCGCCATAAAAGCATCTTGCCGGCCCCTCTTCAAACAGACCACCCCAGACGCCATGTACCCCCAAAAAACACCATATGCACCGAAGTCTCCTCCAGTCCACGTCCTCATGCTTCCCCCACCAAAGCTTAACAACGTCACAGCTCACACGCCTAAAGCACACGCCCCTCACCGCAATTTCAATCATAAGCTTTCAGACAAACATCTAGCATCCCCGTTCAAAGACAATATCCCTTAAACATCATGTGCCCAACCCAACATTTTCTCGTAGCTTCAAGCCTCAGTGACCAAAGGATCAAGCTTCTCCGGTTCGCTATTTTTTGCATTCACTGGCACAATCTCAATCCGCGAAACTGTTTTTGATATCTCCACACCTTCAATAACGAGAAAAGACCAAACCTTCACAAAAATCCAAAACAGTAGATAACAACCACACCCCCTAAGCATTGTACCTCTCGGGTATCACCTCTTCAGCACACGCCCCTCTGTCATCGCCCATAAAAGCCGGCATCTCGACATAGGAAGCCCCAATATCTCCCACCGAAATATTCTGCTCTCCAGTAAATGCCCAAACATCACAGCTCCTTCTTCAAACCTTAGTTATCGAAGTATCACACTTCTCCGGTTCGCTATTTTTTGCATTCACTGGTACAATCTCAATACGCGAAACTGTTTTAACCTGCCCTTCTCCAGCCCCCTGAAGAGGCAACACTTTTGCCAGCAGCGAAAAAAAAGGAACAGGATTATTCAACGCATGATACTGAAGATAAGACACCAGCCCATCTTCACCATAGTGATATCCAGCCTGCTCCGCCGCTGTCAAAAGAGCTTCATTAAATCGCTTTGTTGTTTTATTTAAAGCCCCTTTTTTCCGCCCTCTTCGACGTAAGGGAAGACAATGTTCATCTACCATCATCATGTTCCTTCCAACTAAAGAGAAACCAAAACCTCAAACACAAAAAATGACATAAAAATCAGCAACAAAATTTGCCAAGCATTCAACAATTAAAAAAAAATGGGACACACCCAAAAAGATAAGAGCCCACATAAAGCCCAAATCCTCCGCTTCATTTTACAGATTCACATTTTTACGCTTTTACATCATTACAGAAAAAAGCCAAATGAAACTCAAAAACCGCCATCCCCACGCCCCTCTGTAAACACGGGTCTGTCAACAAGCTGATTTCTCGTCTATCAGATTTCCCTGCTGATTATTTCATATGGCTATCCCACACTTCAAAGAATGGTGTTTCATCAAACACGCCAGATAAGCTCTGATCTACAATTCGACTTCAAAAAGCAAATTTTCCTCTGCTGAATAAAGCTTCCACCCCGCACCGGTTTTAAACTATCATCCAACCTCTTCCCCAGTAAATTCCCCTACTAACATCAGATTACCACCCCCCCAAACATCCCTATTTTACAATATAACAGACTAGAAAATCTTTTAATTGTTCTTGCCAATCCCTTGAAATTACTTTATCACTCAAAGGATATATTGATCGTCCACGCAACGATCAATAAGGGATAGTAAAGCCCTAAGCTCTAGCGTAAGAATGAACCCACTTTGTGGGTGTCCCGGGATTCCGGGAGTTTTTGCTATGTCCAGGTGTGATAAGCACTAAAAGCAAAAATGCTGACTAGAGCTCAGTACTTTACTACTCCCGGAATACCAATGCGAGGGCGCTCGCAACCGGAGGGGAGCTTGAAGTGCAAACTAAAAATCCAGATTTCGCACTTTTTTAAAAAGTACCCAATCTTATAGTCTTTGAAATTATTTTGATTTTTCTTGCCAATCTTCTGAAATTGCCTTATGAATTGATCTGTGTTTTTGATCGTCCACGCAACGGTCAAATAGGGATTTGAAAGCCCGAACGCTCAGTACATAAATTTATCCCGCTTTGCGGGTATCCCGGAATTCCGGGAGCTTTTGCTATGTCCAAGTGCTTGTCAGCACTAAAAGCAAAAGGCTGGCTGAGCTCAGTGCTTTCAAACTCCCGGAATACTCATGCGAGGGCGCTCGCAACCGGAGGGGAGCTTGAAGTGCAAACTAAAAATTCACATTTTAATGACATTTCAATAGGTAAAAGAATCCGTCACAGACGCATTTCAATGGGACTTTCTCAAAAGGAATTAGGAAGCCATTTAGGTGTCAGTTTCCAACAAATCCAAAAATATGAAAAAGGTTTAAATCGTGTAAGCGCGGGGTGTTTGCTCGAAATTACTAAAAAACTAGAGGTTCCTATGAACTTTTTTTATGCGGACCTTTTAACAGCAGATATTCCCACAAAAGAACATGCCTTACACCACGATCAAGACACATACAGCGAAAAAGAACACGCACTTTTGAAAAACTTTAGAGAGCTCGAAGCGAAAAAACAAAAAGCAATTTTGTGGTTAATTTCAGATTAGACAGTGGTTAATTTCTGATTAGGCAAAAGCGCATCAATCGACATCCTTTGCCAATATTCCCCTCTGCCTAAAGCCTTGCCCGCCTGATATCACCACATCTCAAAAAACGGTTTACGACACCGGTTTACGACATCATAGGATAACAAACTTCAAAATAGGATAAAAACACCAAAACCTTGGAAAAACATCCCCACCCCTCTCACAGAATTTTATCAAGAGATCTCATCTGATTTAAACGCACAATTCCGATTGTATCATTATGATACCTTTTTACATTTACCTTGTCAAGTTTTTATATTTTTCTTTTGATACTTTTGTGTTTTTCTTTAAGGGAGCCACATCCCTCAAAACACCTTTCCTGCAAAATGCCCCTCATACAAAACACAATGTCTAAAACAACAAGAGCTAAAATAGGATTTCCCCTAAATAGGCATCCCTCTAAATGGGCTTCCGCCTAAATAGAATTCCCCCTAAATAGAATTCCCCCTAAATAGAATTCCCTCTAAATAGAATTCCCTCTAAATAGGATTTCCCCTCTAAATAGGCTTTCATTGTATTGCTCATTCACCCACTTATTAAAAAAAACACCTCTCAATGCTTCTCACACCCATTTCACGGATATCCCCCATACAAATATAGATGCAACTATAATTGTTAAGCTCCGCATAGAATATAAACGCCCACCACGATTTTTCTCTCTTCACATCTCTTTACACATCAGCTCTGCAATCTGTTCACAGCCATTTCCCACACACTCTTCTCCAGAAAACGCACTTCAACAGCACTCTTCATCCCAACTTTCTCCTCCATTCACGAAGACACTTCCCCCCAATTCTCGCACCACATTCCACGCCCCCAAAAGCCCAAAGTGACCAAAAACACGCACAATATATAATCCACAAATCCCCCCACTTCACTTTTACAGATTCACATTTTTACGCTTTTACATCTTTACAGAACAAAACCAACGAAAGGTTCACCACCCCACACCGCTCTATAAACAACAGTCTGTAAACGAACCCAGCTTTTTGCCTAGTACCCTTACAGTCTTCAGACCCGCCCCTCAAACGACAGCACGTCATCAGGCTCGACAAATCAAGCCCTATCTCCTTAAAAACCGCCATCCTTCACGCATCTCTTTGCAACACCCGCCTTACCCATACTCTCCTCTTATCCATGCGCACTCTCTTCATCCTCCATTCCCCTTTTTCTCTCCCGTCACACACTTAACAACTTAACAGCACTCTTCCTCTAAACTTCCATTCACGAAGACACTTCCCCCCAATTCTCGCACCACATTCCACGCCCCCAAAAGCCCAAAGTGACCAAAAACACGCACAATATATAATCCACAAATCCCCCCACTTCACTTTTACAGATTCACATTTTTACGCTTTTACATCTTTAAAGAACAAAGCCAACGAAAGGTTCACCACCCCGCACCACTCTATAAACAATAGTCTATAAACGAACCCAGCTTTTTGCCTAGTACCCTTACAGTCTTCAGACCCCCCCCCTCAAACGACAACACTTCATCAAGCTCAACAAATCAAGCCCTGCCCTCAAATATTCTAGCTCTTCACTCCCCCTAAAAGAGCAGTGTTTTACGGCATAATAGAATAGAAAATTTTTGATTTTTCTTGCTAATCTTCTGAAATTACTTTATCACTTAAAGTGTGATTTTGATCGTCCACGCAACGATCAATAGGGAGTTGAAGACCCGAAACCTAAACATAAATTTATCCCGCTTTGCGGGTATCCCGGGATTCCGGGAGTTTTTGCTATGTCCAAGTGCTTCTCAGCACTAAAAGCAAAAAGCTGATTTAGGTTCAGTATTTTCAACCTCCCGGAATACCAATGCGAGGGCGCTCGCAACCGGAGGGGGACTTGAAGTGCCAACTAAAAATCCACATTTTATCGATATTTTGATAGGCAAAAGAATTCGCCACAGACGCATTTCCATGGGGCTTTCCCAAAAAGAATT
>NZ_JBHIOP010000011.1:0-29569 GCF_042195625.1 Bartonella sp. AP9QHHD
ACATCTTTAAAACTCTTTGAGAAAAAATAAATTGGTACAAAACCTAGTGTCAAAATATACAAAACCCGCTGGCAAGCTACACAAGCTACATACACTGGCTGGGGAACTTGGATTCGAACCAAGATTGACGGAGTCAGAGTCCGCTGTTCTACCATTAAACTATTCCCCAATAAGCCAATTTTACCATTTCTAGCAGATTCTATAGTGTAGGCAAGTGCAAAAAATCTTTAGATTATCGATAATAAAGAGCGATAGGGATATCATTATAATCCCAGTAGTGGCGGTCTCAATATTTTAGCATATAGCAATAAGCGAATAAAAACATATAAATAGAGCACACCGCGAACGGAGGCATCACAAACTCTTGTTGAAATATTCTCTAATAGGTATATGCCTGTCAGGCAACAGCTACTAAATCATAGAGAATTAATGAGTAATATCCCTACTTATCCTGTTACCCCAAACCTACAGTTGGTATACGTCTCAAACATAGAGTATTCTAAGGCTTTTTACAAATTCATCTTCAGGAAAGAACCTGTGTTTACCTCGCTACGCTATGTTGCATTTGCTTCTTCGGGGGATGCTCTCTTTGCTCTCTGGTCTGGGGGCGATACGCCTGAGGAAAATGCACCTCGTTTTTCAGAAATCGGCATTATGTTGCCTACTGGAGAGGACGTAGATAAGCTCTATGCGGAATGGAAAGAGGCAAACCACTGTTGAGATAAATGTTTTGAAGGAACCGTATACTGATGTATTTGGACGTACCTTCCTAATCAAAGATCCAGACGGACATATTATTCGTGTTTGTCCACTGGATTAAAAAGCTTGAGATCTGATCTTTAATTGTCTGAATTATAATACCTGAATTATAATAATTGTCTGTTTCCAAAACCTATAAGCTATGCAAGCTAAGAGGCTTACTTACGACGCGTGGCTTATCCGTTCGGTGCTGTTCCACTATATTCAGCCCCACAACCTGCCTGTTTCCACAGGCGGTCTAATTGGCTTGGACATCAGTCGGCGTTATTGCATGGCCAGCGATCAGTACTTGTAAAATCATAGAAGCTATCCCTTATCGCCTTATGTGGAGTCTTTTGTTGGAATGGGAGGAATATTTTTTACAAGGAAATTGATATCTTTATGAAGTTAAAAAGGTTTTGTACATAAAAACTAATAAAATCAATATATTAAGTGTAGTTATTTTGTATGAATCCACTTAAGAATCCATACTTTTATGCATGTTTGAATTGATCATTTTTTATATAAAATTGCCATGGATGAATAGACCATAAAAAGCAAATCATGATGCAAATACTATAACGCATGGGTGCATTCAAATGAAATGAAAAGCGGTTATCATTCATAACGTATCATAAATTTTATGATACGTTTTTATCACAGCACAAATCACATTGTTTTAAATTTCAGTTGTTTGGAATTATCGATAACATAAATTGCATACGTTTAAGAATGGGATGTGTTTTGCTCTTTATTTGAGTGCAACCTTAAAAGGAATAATCGTTTGAAACGATCATAAGCTTATAGATTGAGTTCATAAAGATTGCATAAAAGAATTTAAAGACAAGATCATTTTTAAAAACGCTTACTAAAAAGTTAGTAAATGATAGGCAGGCATTATATAGATACTATCATCACAATATAGAATGAAAATCACAATGTTATGTCTTATGAAATTGAAAGCCTTTTAATGATATAACGCAAGCAAGCGAGAAAAAAACGTTTTAAAAGTTACAGTTTAAAAATACGAAACCAAATGAGCTCTCTCAAAATTTGGGGGGCACCTATTGAAAAAAAGATGAGGCAGCAAAATTCAAAACCATTGTAACATCTAAGGTATGGGATTTTATTCAATTTTGAGTCAAAAGCTATAATGTTTAAAGATGGCTATTCTAAAGATAACGCCTCCAAAATTGGATTGGTTAATTTTGCCAACTCAAATTTGAGCTGGTTAATTTGCAAAGAAGTTACATTTGAGTGCAAAATGAAAAGATACTTATGAAAGCCTTATTGAGAAAACATTCATTTAAGATGCATTTTCTTTTGATTGGATTGATAAAGTTACCAAGCGTTTATAGATTCTATAATGCTAATGAATGATATCAAAATCATAGCTATCATTTACGTTTCTTTTGATAAGTTTTCATATTTCTAAATAGAGCACTTGCAATATGATACGTTTTGTATATATGAATTTATTACTCCATTGTGGATGATTCATTTGAATCTTATAATCAATATCTGAAAGCCGCGTCATATCATTTGGCTCGGCTTTCTTTTTTGAATTCTCTCTTTAGATAGGTTTATAGCTATTAGATAAGGCTTTCCCATAAACAGAGCCAGATATACGTGTATTACTATGGAAAGGATTTATTTGCGCGAGGATTACCAGACAATGTTTGCTTTGCTTGCGCAAGAGAAAAATTCTTCTCTCTCAATGATGTGTCTCAGATCCGAAAAATATTTAGCCAATTTAATATAAAAGGGGTTGCCACATCTTATACATGTGGTTCAAAGAATCCGCACCGGCTCAAGAGCTTATCATCTCAAATTGCAATTTTTAGAGGAAGAGAAAATATGCATTAAAGGGATTTTAAATAACCCTTGAAAGTTTTGCAGATCCTTTGAAAAAAATAAATTGATGCAAAACCTGCTTTCAAATTATACAAAACCCGATGACAAGCTACAATCATTAAATACTGGCTGGCATTAAATACTGGCTGGGGAACTTGGATTCGAACCAAGATTGACGAAGTCAAAGTCCGCTGTTCTACCATTAAACTATTCCCCAATAAGCCAATTTTACTATCCCTAGCAGATTCTATAGTGCATGCAAGCGCAAAAAATCTTTATGATTATCGATAATAAAGAGCGATAGGGATGTCATTAATTGTTTTGATTTGAATATCGACATCATAAATGTCTTTAAGAATTTCTGGTTGCATAATTTCTTTTGGAGTCCCACAATAGGCCGCTTTCCCATTTTTCAATGCAACAATCATATCTGAGTAAGATGAGGCAAAATTAATATCGTGCATAACAATAAGAATGGTTTTTTTCAGTTCATCAGCTGTGCGGCGTAACTGCTTCATCATAGAAACTGCATGTTTCATATCCAGATTGTTTAATGGTTCATCTAAAAGAAGATAATCAGTGTCTTGGCAGATAACCATGGCTATAAAAGCGCGTTGACGCTGACCGCCAGAAAGTTCATCTAAAAAACGGTCTTTTAAATCTTGTAAGCCGAGATAGCGTAGCGCACTGTCGATAAATTGTTTATCTTCATGTGTATACCAGCCTTTTGAATAAGGATAGCGTCCGAAACTTACTAAATCGTACACGGTTAAGCGAAAAGACAAAGGATTTTCTTGACGCAGAATTGAGAGTTTTTGAGCCAAAATATCGTGGGGCATTTTATCAATATCAAAGCCGTCGATATGAATTGTACCATTATGGTGTGGCAAAAGACGTCTTATCAGCATTAAAAGAGTTGACTTTCCCGAACCATTGGGGCCAATCAGAGAAATAATCCCCCCTTTTGGAAGATGAAGGCATAAATTATCGATAATCAATCGTGTTCCGTAAGCCTTGGAAAGATGATTGATCTCAATCATTTTAGTTTTCCCTTCATCAGTAACATTAAAAAAACAATTCCCCCACAAAACTCAATGATAAAACTTAAACGCCCTGCCATATGAAAAATTTGTTCTAAAATAAATTGTCCCCCCACCAGACAAATAATAGCCAATAATATTGCAATTGGAACAACAATACTGTGTTTTGCTTGAGGAGAAAGTTCATAGGAAAGGTTGGCAACTAACAGTCCAAAAAAGGTGACGGGGCCTACCAATGCGGTGGAAATGGATACGAGAATGGAAATAAAAATAAGGACAGCTGTCGCACTTTTGTGGTAATTAACGCCAAGATTGAGGGCATTTTCACGTCCTAAAGCCAAGATATCAAGAAGATGACGGGAATGCCATCCAATCAGACTCACAATGAAGACAATGATTGTGGCAAAGCCTATTAACGGTGTATTGAATTTATTAAAATTTGCAAACATAATATCGGTTAAATTCATCATTTGGTCTGGATTTAGTTGCAATTGCATAAACATCCGTAAACTGAAAAAAAATCCGCCTAAAACAACACCGATTAAAAGCGTCAAATGAAGTCCTTTTAGGCTTCCTGAAAAGAGCCAGCGAAAAAGGCTTATTGAAAAAAGGATAAGAATGAGGGCTTCAAGAACAAGCTGTCCTTCTTCATTCAAAAAGGGCAAAGAAAGAGAGCCTACAAAATACATTAGGGCAGTCTTTATTAAAATATAAAGCTGATCAAATCCCATAATTGAAGGAGTAAGAAGACGGTTATTAACGATTGTTTGAAATAAAACCGTGGAAACGCTTATTGCATAGGCAATAAGAAGCAAAGAGGAAAGTTTTGTAAGACGAAATTTCCATGTATAAACATTGATGTTCCACGTCATGTAAAGACTAATGACAGTGCATGCTATGATGATAAGTGTTGTTAGTACACATATTGTTTTTCTTCTTCTATCCAAGACGCTTTCTCCAGCGTAAAAGCAGTATCATAAAAATAAAACTACCGATTACACCCATTATGGTGCTGATGGGAATTTCAAGAGAGGGATGAATGATTCGTCCTAAAAGATCACAAATTAAGACCAATCCTGCACCGCTGATGGCCACCCAAGGAGCGGTATAGCGCATATTATCTCCCATGAAACTTGAAACAATATTTGGAATAATCAACCCAACAAAAGGAATACGGCCAATGGTACAGACAACAACAGCAGTGATTGAGGCGACAATAAAAAGACCAAAAAACATGACAACACGATAATTCAATCCAAGGTTATTGGTTAAATCTTCTCCCAAACTTGCAACCGTAAAGCGATCAGCAGTACAATAGGCCAGAATACAAAGGGGAAGGGATAGCCATAAGAGCTCATATTTTCCTTCAAGAACCATCGAAAAACTGCCAAATAAGTAAGCTTGAAGAGAAGGAAGTAACATTTCATAATCTGCAATGGCATTGGTTAAAGAGCCAATAATATAGCTTAGCATAATCCCTGTAAGGGGTACAATGAGAGCAGATTTTAGAGGAATGCGTCGCAATAAAAACATAAAAAGTAAAGTGCCTACCATGGCAAAAATTGTCGCAACGACCATTTTTCCTAAAACAGGAATATCGGGCCAAAAAATCATAATAAAAAGAATGCCAAGGGAAGCAGATTCAATGGTTCCAGTGGTTGATGGTTCGACAAAGCGATTGCGTGTTAATAGTTGCATAATCATGCCTGAAAGTGCAAGTGCTGCGCCTACTAAAAGGATTGCAATGGTACGAGGAAGACGTGTTTGCCAAAAAATAAGCCACGCATGGGGATCGGCTGCGAAAAGGTTAGAAGGTGTGACATCAGAATAACCAACAAAAATGCTGAGGATAGACAGGAAAATTAGAAGTGTTATGGTTATCCAGTAATTCTTCACGTTAAATCATTTTCTAACAAAATCTACAAAAAGCAAAGACTGCTTAATAAACAACCTCTGCTTTTAAATTTTATTTATATAGCAAGCAAGCTCTTTCGTGCGCTTATTTGCTCTTTGTAAAGGCTTCATTGATCTGCTGTGCGGTTTCAATGAGTGCCGTTAAACCGCCATTTGCACGATACCAACTCCAAGAGTCCAAATAAATAATTTGGTTTTGTTTGCTTGCTGTTGTGCGGTGAACAAGCTCATTGTTGAGCAATTGTGCTGCGGATTGTCCTTCCCGTCCAATGGCTGCATCGCGATCAATCACTAACAACCAATCAGGATTGGTTTCAAGAATGAATTCAGGAGAAATGAGTTGTCCATGTTTTTGCACGGTAAGTTTATCGGTTGCAGGGGCAATTCCAAAAGCGGAGTGAAAAATATCGAAACGTGATTTTGGTCCGAAAGCACTGATTTTTCCACCAGAGGTCATGAGTATGAGCCCGGTGCCTTTTCCTTGGGTATTTTTACGGACTTCAGCAAAAGCTTCATTGATTTTTGCAATTTCCTTTTCTGCTTCTTGTGTTTTACCAAAAATTTTTCCAAGGATAGACACATTTCGTTTTATATCTTCAAGAGAATTTTCGTTTTCTACGGTTAGATCAATTGTTGGGGCTATTTTGGATAAGTCTTTATATTTTGCTTGAGTTCTGGAGGAAATAATAATCAAATCGGGTTGAAGAGTGGCAATTTTTTCATAATCTGGCTCAAAAACGGTTCCAATTCTTTCATATTTTGCATCGTCAAATTGTTGCAGATAGGAAGGTTTTTTTCCTTCAGGAAGGCCGATAACTGCTTGGATACCAAGGCGATTCATATTATCTAGCGAGGCAAGATCAAACACAACAACCTTTTGCGGAGAAGTGGGAACAGAAGTCGTTCCTGAAACATGATCAATCGTTACATTTGTCTGGGTACTGGTATTTGCAATACTCGTATGAGTCCACAAAATCGTTGCAAAACTAATTGCAACCAGTAAAACAGAAGTCATCCATTTCATATATTTTATCATCGTGATTTTATCCTTTTATCTAATATTACAAAGGTTTGCGCACTTAAAAACTTAACTTTGGTATTTTTATGCACAAAATGAAGCGTAAATAAATAACACTATGTTGTAAAGTTGACTGACATATGTTACAAATCGTTCACTTACCTCATTTTCACTTAATTCTAGTGTTTTTGCAACATTATTTAGAAAGTTTGACATATGATCAATGTATTTAAAAAGCGTACACGTTTGTACGCACTGACAACAAGTGCTTTCTTCTTTTTACAAGGTGTAGATGTTTCTATGGGGAGTAGTTGGTTCTCACTGCCTTCAATTTCATTGCCAAATCTAAGTGGATTATCATCTCTGGTGCCATCTTTTAGAAATTCATCAAAATCTCCTGCACCTAAAGCAGTTGAATTACCTGCACCTCCTTCGCCACAAGTCGCTAGCCAAGGGGATGGTGCTGTCCCTGGTGCTGTCCCTGGTGCTGTCCCTGGTGCTGTCCCTGGTGGTGTCCCTGGTGTTGGCGTTGGCGGTGTCCCTGGTGGTGTTGGCGTTGGCGGTGTCCCTGGTGGTGTTGGCGTTGGCGGTGTCCCTGGTGGTGTTGGCGTTGGCGGTGTCCCTGGTGGTGTTGGCGTTGGCGGTGTCCCTGGTGGTGTTGGCGTTGGCGGTGTCCCTGGTGGTGTTGGCGTTGGCGGTGTCCCTGGTGGTGTTGGCGTTGGCGGTGTCCCTGGTGGTGTTGGCGTTGGCGGTGTCCCTGGTGGTGTTGGCGTTGGCGGTGTCCCTGGTGGTGTTGGCGTTGGCGGTGTCCCTGGTGGTGTTGGCGTTGGCGGTGTCCCTGGTGGTGTTGGCGTTGGCGGTGTCCCTGGTGGTGTTGGCGTTGGCGGTGTCCCTGGTGGTGTTGGCGTTGGCGGTGTCCCTGGTGGTGTTGGCGTTGGCGGTGTCCCTGGTGGTGTTGGCGTTGGCGGTGTCCCTGGTGGTGTTGGCGTTGGCGGTGTCCCTGGTGGTGTTGGCGTTGGCGGTGTCCCTGGTGGTGTTGGCGTTGGCGGTGTCCCTGGTGGTGTTGGCGTTGGCGGTGTCCCTGGTGGTGTTGGCGTTGGCGGTGTCCCTGGTGGTGTTGGCGTTGGCGGTGTCCCTGGTGGTGTTGGCGTTGGCGGTGTCCCTGGTGGTGTTGGCGTTGGCGGTGTCCCTGGTGGTGTTGGCGTTGGCGGTGTCCCTGGTGGTGTTGGCGTTGGCGGTGTCCCTGGTGGTGTTGGCGTTGGCGGTGTCCCTGGTGGTGTTGGCGTTGGCGGTGTCCCTGGTGGTGTTGGCGTTGGCGGTGTCCCTGGTGGTGTTGGCGTTGGCGGTGTCCCTGGTGGTGTTGGCGTTGGCGGTGTCCCTGGTGGTGTTGGCGTTGGCGGTGTCCCTGGTGGTGTTGGTGGTGTCTCCGGTATTAATACTCCTGCTTCTGGTGCTCCTGCTCCTGGTGCAAATTCATGTTCTGATGGGAGTTTTAAGACCCTTAACTCTGTGATCTGTTCTGATGGGGGGTCTCATACACTAAAGAGAAGTACTATTGGTGTGTTGAAATTTGGCGATAATGCTATGCATGCAACAGGACAGGTTACTCAGAAAGACGTGTATACCGCAGGTGATAAAGAAGTCTTGTATTTAGTTCGAGGGACAACTGTTGAGTTAGAGAAAGTGTCTATTAGGGGGAAGGCTTTTCCAGAAGGTAATGTTATTTTGAGTTCTAATGAAAATGATGATTCTAAAAATTTCAATGGTTATCTTAATGCAAAAATGGGGGCGGGGGTATTAGCAACGCTTAATTCAAAAGTTAAGCTAGAAAATTCAAGTATTAAGGAATTTATAGTCGGGGTTGATGCACAAAACGAAGGAAGGATTCATATGAAAGGTGGGGGGATCTATTATAGTCAGATAGGAGCTTCTACTGATTTTGCGTCATTTGTTTTTCTAGATGGAGTGAATTTTTATGCAGTTGGGGTTGGGTTGAACAGTTCTGGTAGATCTGGAATTATGATGCAATCTGGGTCGATTAATCTTGATAAAGGGGCGGTGGGAGTTGTAGCAGGGTATAAAGGGGTTGTAAAATTAGATGAGGTTAAGATTAATATTAAAAAGGGGATAAGCGGGCGAAATAGTGTTGCTTCTGTTGATTCTACAGAATCTCCAAATCTTATTTTCTTGTCAGATGGGGGTTCTATTTCTTTTAATAAAGGAAAAGTTGAGAGTTCTGATGCAGTTGTTTTGTGGGTTACTCGTGGTATTGACGAGTTTTTAGTCGGTGCAATGGATGATCGTGCTTTCGGAGCTGGTGTTTTGGCGAGTCGTTTTGTTATTGATGCTAATGGTGATCGTAATGATAATGGTGATTCTATTTATACAAAAGATGATATGCTTGAAATGAATGCACTCTATGATGTTTATCACGTTATGGATGATGCTTCTGAAGATGTTCTCTCTACTCTAAAATGGACTGTAGGTAATAGCAATGCTTTGCAATATATGCAAAGTATTACGGGTGATAGGGAGAATAAAAATTATTTTAAGATTAAAGCTGATATTAAAGAATCAACTATTCAAATAACCGGGAAAGATTCTTATGGCATATATTTTAATACGGTATCTTCAGAAGATGAAAAAGAATCAGGTGAAGAAGTAACCGTAAGAAGTTACGACGATAATGAGAGCATGCCGATGGTTCTTTTAAAAAAAGCTACTCTTAGAATTCCAGACGGTGTAGCTATTTATGGTGGTGATTTAAATGGTGCTGTTATTTTAGGAGAGGGTAGTGTTCTTTCGGGTGATCTATTTTTAAAAGCTGAAGCTCATTCTAAACTGTTAGTGCATGCTCATAAATCTTCAATTATAGGTGAAGCTCGTGTTGATGAGAATGCAAATGCTGCACTTTATTTGTCTCATTCAGGATTGTATTTAACAAAAAGTATTCATCATAAACAATCGGAGAGAAATACAAATCATATAGATTCAAAGCTTTCGTTTGTAGATCTTTCAGATAGTAATATTGTATTTTTGCCTCCAAGAAGTGAAGATGAAGGTTATCAAACACTGCAAATTGGAAATAGACGAGATGAAAACACTCTAGGTAGTGGGTTACGTGCTCAGGGAGATGCTAGGCTTTATGTTAATGTGAATTTTGTTTCTGATAATTTAGATAATGTTAAGCTTGTGTCTGATAAGCTTTTGATTCATGGTGATGTTTCTGGAACAACGAAGGTGTATGTAAATGATACTTCTGTCATCACCACTTTAAATAGCCAATTAGAAAATGGAGCGAAAGTTCAGCGTCAAGGTGTACAAAATCAAGATCGACGGGAGGAAAATAGAAAAAAACCTGCCTCTCTTCAAATTATTCAAGTTTATGGAGAAGCAGAAGAAGATTCTTTTAAACTTGCTAATGAATATGTTACATTGCAGGGATCACCTTATCAATATGTTCTTAGGGCTTCTGGTCCAATGCAATATAGTGCTTCTGGTCCAATAAGATATTCCAGTAGACCAAGAAAACCTGAAAATAGACCTGAGGTAGTGTGGACTTTCAGCTTAGAAAGTAAATTAGAAAATGGTGAGAGGCGGCAAAGTATAGCTCATGGACCTCGTAATCGTATTAGTCCTAAGACACCTTTTGTGCGACCTGTTGTTTTTGATGTTTCGTCATCTGAAGATGCAGGCACTGTGTCTGGGGTAAATAGTTCTTCAGGATTAGATTCTTCATTAGTACCTGATCAAGTTACTGCTTCTGTTTTGCCAGGGAATCCTGAAACACTTGGGAGATCTGATGTAGAAGAGGCTGATGTATCTGTTGGAAATCCTGTTACAACTTTTGAATCAGAAGGACATACTCCATCTGCTTCACTAAGAGTTTTGACAACTGAGGAGACTGTTGATGGAAGTGAAGATACTTCTCTTATTGCTTCTCCTAATGGAACAGATAGTCAGAATGAAGTAGAAAATGCTACAGTGATCCACAGTGATACTGATACAGTTGATGTGAATAGTGATATTACAGAGGTTGGATTAATTCCGTCTCAGGCTGTTATATCTTCTGCTCCTCAATCTTTTACGCCAAAGAGTTCTGGACTTGGAAGGTCTGACACAGGCGATTCTGATGTGGAGTTAGGTCTTTTGGCTGGAATTTCGTCAGTCGCTGGAACTGAAGAAGGTACTTCATCTTCTACGTTAGATGTTCTTCCTGCTGAGCCTTCTGCTCCTCAGTCTTCTTTGTTAGGAAGTTCAGAGACTATAGAACCTACTACTTCTGGAAAAACTGGAAAGCCTAAGGCTTCTTCTTCCTTAGTTAATTCTACTGCGTCTAAGCAAGAGAAGCCTGCATCTAAGGAGATGGGAGATAAACCTGTAGGGCGTGTTCTACTTTCTACTGGCGGAGCCAATACACTTAGATCTGAATCGCAAAACCCTGGGGTTGTATATACTGTTACATCAACCAATGGTATAAAGCAGGAAGGTGGTTCTTCTCAATGTAGTGGAGATATGGGGAAAAATGGTGCGGAGAGATTGCAAGTTGCTTATTCTTGTGCCGATGGAAAATTACACACGATAACAGGACAAACACTGAAGGCGCGTGGTGATACTCAGCATTCTATGCATGCAAAGAGTAATACAGTTGTTAAGTTAGAAACTGCCACTATTGTTGGAGCAGAATCTGATAAAGGAAGTAATTTTGGTGTTACGCCATCAAAGTTTGTGAGTGCTGTGCTTGCAGAAGAAAAAGCAGAGATTGTTTTGGATAAAAACTCAACAATTCAATCTTCTGTAATTGGGCTTGAAGCTAAAAGTGGCGGAAAAATTAAGATGATTGGTGGAACAGTAGATGCGCTTTATGTGGGTGCTTTGGCAGGTTCTGGATCGTCTGTTAACTTAAAGGATACAAAAATTAACGTGACGGGGAATTTTGCTGCAGCTGGTCTGGTGAGTCAGGCTGGTGAGGTAACCATGGACACTGGAAAGATTGCTATTGAAAGAGGAGTGGCAGTAAGGTCGGAATCTGGAGGCAGCGTTAAGTTAGACAAAGTTAGCATTACTGCGAAAAAAGCGCAGAATAAGTTAGATTCAGCAGAGAATTTAGAGCGTGCAGCTTTTCTGGTGAGTGATAATGCTTCTGTTGATTTTAAGAACGGAAATGTTGTTACTGATGCCCATGCTGTGTGGGTTATGAAGAGTGGTGATGCTGTTGAGACGGGTTCTTCTAGGAGAAGGAGATCCTCTGACGTTCGTCCTACTATGAATCACGTAAATATCGAGTCTTCTGCTGTTAAAGTGGAAGGTGACGGAGTCTACGGTATATATTTTGATGGGGGAACACAGAAGGAAGCGAGTCAACAAAATCGAAGTCAGGATTTAACAACTGAGAAAACAAATGTTGTTAAGCGGAGTACTGTGTCCAAACAGGAAAAAACGCCTATAGGCATAACAGGGACAGTTTCGTTGAAAAAAACTGATTTTGAAGTTGCAAATGGTATAGCTATCTATGGTAATAATTCTGGTGGTCGTGTTTTATTAGAAAATAAAACAACTCTTGCTGGTGACTTGTTATTAAAAGCCGAGAATGATTCGAACATGTTGGTTTCAGTTGATAGTTCTATTGTTACAGGCGGTGTTCGCGTTGATAAAAATTCTTATGCAAAATTAGACTTGGCTAATAATTCACAGTGGATTCTAAAAAGAAGTACACAGAGGAATTTGGGGACTCTAGATTCAGGATGTGTGGATTCATGCATTTCTTCTGTAAGTCTTGTAAATAGTGCTATTGATTTTGCACCTTCGGAATCTGAAGGAAAATATCAGACTCTCCATATTGGAAATGGGAAAGGAACTGTTTATGCGGCACAGGGTAATGCTGTAATTCATCTCAATGCACGTTTAAATCCTCGTGATCCGAGTGATCAGCAAGTCACTGATCGGCTTGTCATTCATGGTGATGTTTCTGGAAAAACAAAAATACATGTACGAGGTGATGCGGGCAATGTAGGAGATGGTAAAGCGAATGCCAAGATTGCTCATACTGTTTCAATTATTCAGGTCTATGGTCAAGCGAAGAAAGACTCTTTCCAACTCGATGGCAATTATGTTGCACTGAGAAACTCACCTTACAAATACACCCTTCGTGCTTATGCTCCAGAAGCGACTTCGAAACAGGAGCATGTTCAGCAGAAATTTGTTAAGGATGGTGGAGGATTTTGGAATTTCCGTTTAGAAAATCAGTATGTTAAGTCTGTTGGATCTGCTGCCCTTCCTGAACAATTTGTAAGGTCTGTTGTTCCACAGGTTCCAACTTATCTCAGCTTGCCTAATAGTGTATTCCACGCTGGTTTGATGGATATTAGCAATCAAAATAAGCAATTGGAGACGTTACGGATGACTTCTACAGGAATGGTAGAGGTTCGTGAAAATCCCGCTTTATACTTGCGCGGCTATGGTGGAAGTTATCATTATGCTTCAGATCTGTCCGCACTTGAATATGGTTACGGAGGTGATCTTAGTTATAATGGTGTAGAGGCGGGTGTTCTGCTGCAAACTATTGAAAATACCGACAGTGCTATATCCTTTGGCATTATGGGAACTTATGGAAAACTTTCTTTGCAGCCTGTGAATGTTGAGTACAGTCAGAAGAGTGCATTTGATAAATGGACTGCTACGGTATATGGTAGCATGCAGCATAATGTTGGCTTCTATGTCGACGGTCTTTTATCCTATGGTCTGTTCAAAGGTGATGTTCTCACCCTTGCACGGGGTAAAACAGCAACATTAAAAGGTAATCCTTTGAGTGTTTCTTTAGCTGGTGGTCAGACAATTATGACAGGATATAAGGGCTTTGTCTTTGATCCGCAGGTTCAGGTTGTGTATCAATATCTCCAGTTTAATAAAGCCCGTGATATCGACAATTTTGATATTGAAATGGGTAACCTTAATCAGTGGGTAGCACGTGTTGGTGGACGCTTAACCAAGATTCCTACAGGTTCTGAAGGCGTGAATGCTATTGCTTTCTATGGTAAGCTTTATCTTGCTCATGGTTTTGAAGGAAAACAGTTTGTGCATTTCAATGATGCTTTCAAGTTAGGAGCTTTTGGTTCTTCTCTAGAGGCTGGATTAGGTTTTAATGCCAAACTGTTGCCACAGTTCTCTCTGCATGCTGATATTCTCTATCAACACAAGCTTAATAAGGCTGGTTTTTCGGGAACGAGTTTTTCCGGAGGAGTACGTTATCAGTTTTAATATAAGGTACACTATGTACCTTTTTAGAAAAGGCAGCACATTGTGCTGCCTTTTTTCTTTATAACAACTTGTGTTGTTCTTAAAAAATCTCGTCTTCTTTATTAAGCAAAAAAGACATAGTTTGTTTTATGCATGAGAGCACTTTTCTTCGCTAAAGCGAATTTTCTTAAAATTTATGCTGCTACTGATGCGATAGAGTGCTTCGCTTTTATCGGCTTTTTAAGCGTTCAGCAGACCGGTATGCGTTACGTTATCCTTTTTGGTACTGTATTGATATTATCTAATATAATATTTGATGTTTTCTAAAGCTCGTTTTTGAGAGTTTGTTTTCTACTGATTTAAGTCATTGTTTCATTCATCTCCTTGTGGATTAATTTTTAAAGTTCACAAGGTTTGATTGTGTTTTTAATTAATTACACGCACTGGTTTTATTTTTTCTTTACACGAAATACAGAATGCATTATACACTCATAAAGTGTGTTTTGTAACTATTCTCTTATAGGTGGTTTTGGCGTAGAGCTTTTGCCAAATTTATTGGGATAATTCATTGCACAGTTCAGATGAGCATGAGGCATGTTCTTTTGTTACACTTTTCGTATTTTTGAGGTGTGCAATGGGGTGTTTTGTAAGTGCTTTTGTTTTTAATGAGAGGGGAAGGAAAGTTTCGAGGGAACTATGATTAAAGTTTTTAGAAATCATGTATGTTTATGTGCTTGTACAACAGCTATCCTCTCTTTGCTTCAAAATGGAAGAGAAGTGTATGCCGCTACAGAGGAGGTCGGTAAACCTTATGTTATAACTGTTACTCCGATTAACGGTATTAGTGTTACTTCTGGTCCTCATCTTAGTGGGAGTAATGCGTATAAGCCTCCCTTTAGTGGAGAGAGTGGGCAGAATTATTATCCTCCTAATATGATTCCTGTTGGCAATAACGATGAGGGTATTCGTGGGGGAAGTGATTATCGTGGGTTGAGTGGAATGGAGGGATCGAATAATGGTCATATAGATAACTCTGTTAAAGATGCAGGCTTTGATGAAAGAGGTATAAAGCGTGGGTTTTATTACTATGATGGGTTGTATTATATATGCGATAATTGCAGGGAATCCAAAATTGATAATAAATCTTATAGGATTACAAATAAGAACGTTTCCAATTATCCTGATGATCCTACTGCTATAACGGTAAAAGGAATAGGCACAAGGGTTAGTGGGGAGGATGTAACGGTTAGTAGTCAAGTTGCTGATAAAACTTTTCTAGTGGGGGTGCATGTATTAGAGAACGGTAAGATTGTTTTGGAAGATCCGATTATCAAAAATACAGTTATAGCCCTTCGTGCGAGTGATGGAGTGATTGAGGTAAAAAATGGAAAAATTAAGGAAAGTCATGAGGGTGTTGATGCAACAGAGAATTCGTTTGTTCTTTTAGAGGATACAGAAATTAAGACAGCTAATGGGAATGCAAGTCTTTTAAGTTATGATCATTCAGAAATTTGGATGTCAGGTGGATCAGTTGATTTTATGAACAGCCATGGGATTTCTTCGATGTTAGGTGGAAAAGTAAATCTCGAGAATGTTAAAATTACTGGGAAGGGTGATAAAGGTAAGGATCGTGCGGTTGTGCATATGGATTTAGGGGGGGCTGTTAATTTAGAGGGTAATATTGTTAGTACTGGTGGGGGTATCCATGGCATATTATTAGAAAATATAGTCAATTCTATTCCTCTTCAGGAAGTTAAAGATTTATCAAATGAGGATTCTGATTCAAAGATTCCTGTGACTGAAGTTAATATGAAATCCTCTTCTGTTACCGTAAATGGTAAGGGATCTTATGGTATCTATTTTCGGGGAGAGAAGCCATGGAGTGAAGGTGGGGATAAAAAAGAAGAAATTTCATCAGAGGAAGAAAAAGTTCCACCACGATTAGAAGTTGTTAATTTGGATAAAACAGAGTTTTCTGTTTTAGACGATGCGGCTCTTTATGGTAAAAACATGATTTCTGGTGCGGTGGGGTTGGTACACAGCACTCTTCGTTCAGGGAATTTTTTATTAAAAGCTGAGGAAGGTGCTTCTATAACAGTTTTGGCTGATGCTTCTACGCTTGAAGGTCGCACACACGTTGATAAAGACTCTAATGCCGAACTTTATTTGGGAGGTCGTTCTGCATGGATTTTACAACAACCGCTGCAAAAAGATCAACATGGGGCTGCACATGATTCTTCTATTTCACTCGTGAGTCTTATGGATGAGAGCTCTATTAATTTTAAAAGACATGAATCTTCTTCTGTTGATGATTATCAAACTCTTCGTATTGGAAAGGGAAAGGGTGAGGTTTATAGAGCACGGGAAGGTGCCTCTATTTCCCTTAATACATATCTGAATAGTGGTGGTGCTCTTAATCATCAAAAGACTGATCGTGTTTTAATTCATGGTGATGTTTCGGGAAAAACAAAGCTCCAAGTGCATGGAGTTGCAGGAAGTCCAGGAGGATATACGGGAAAGGGGGGGAATGCTGAAGGTATTTCAATCATTCAGGTTTCTGGACAAGCAAAGCAAGATTCTTTTCAGTTGGAAGGTGGTTATGTAGCCTTAAACGAATTACCTTATCAGTATAAGCTTTATAGTTATGGTCCAGAATCTGAGTTTGGAAAAGCAAGTATGGATCAGAGATTAGTTGAAGGTAACGGGGAATTTTGGGATTTTCGCCTTGAAAGTAGGTCTATAGATTCTGATGTTCAACCTAAACCAGATCCTTCTCCTAAGCCAATTCCGGGACCAGAACCTTCTCCAGAACCAGCTCCGGAGCCTCATCCTCGTCCTAAGCCGGGCGTTAAGGCTGTTGTTCCGCAGGTTCCGACTTATCTCCTTTTGCCTAATGCCTTACGTCATATTGGTTTGATGAATGTTAACAATCAAAATAAGCGGTTAGAAGCTTTGCGAATTACTTCTGGGGGCTTATTAGAAAGTCGTGAAAATCCTCTCTTTTTTGTGAGCGGTTATGGCGGCAATCATCGTTATACTTCAAATCTTTCCACGCTTGAATATGGTTATGGCGGCGAGTTTGATTATAATGCACTAGAGGCAGGTGTTTTGCTGAAAGCAATCGAAAATATGTATGGTTCCACTTCTTTTGGAGTTATCGGGGCTTACGAGAGATTTTCTTTGCAACCTTTGAATGTTGAGCAGAGTCAAAAAAGTACATTTGATAAATGGTCAGTTACGGCATATGGTGGTATGCAGCATGATGCAGGTTTTTACGTTGATGGTCTTGTGTCTTACGGCTTGTTTAAAGGTGATGTTCTAACAACTGCACGTGGCAAGACGGCAACATTAAAGGGTTTCCCTTTAAGTGCTTCATTGACTGCTGGTAAAACGTTTATGGTGGGGGAAGACGGTTTTGTTTTTGATCCGCAAGTTCAGGTTGTTTATCAATATCTTCAATTTAATAAGGTGCGTGATGTGGATGGCTTTGATATTGATTTAGGAAAGCTTCATCAGTGGGTAGGGCGTGTTGGAGGGCGTTTAACAAAGAGGCTGGTTGCTACTGATGAGGCTCAGGTTGTTTCTTTCTATGGCAAGCTTCATCTTGCTCATGGTTTTGAAGGAAAACAATTTGTGCATTTTAAAGATGCTTTCCAGCTAGGTGCTTTTGGTTCTTCATTAGAAACAGGATTAGGTTTTAATGCCCAATTGTCTCAAAAATTTGCGCTTTACGGCGATTTGGTTTATCAGCACAAACTAACGAAGGCTGGTTTTTCTGGAACGAGTTTTTCAGGTGGATTGCGTTATCATTTCTAGTGTTGTTCCTGTTTTTGATTAATCTTTCAAAAAGCCACAAGTTGTACTTGTGGCTTTTCTCATTATCTATTCATCTTGTGTTATAGCATTTTTACGAGAGTATGACTTTGCATATCTTTAATATGCTTTTAGGTTGGACTTCTTTCATTTTTTTGAAAAGTCTGAAGAGTTTGTACGTTATTGTTTCAAAACGCGTATTTCAGAGTGATTATTATATTATTTATAATATTTTGATTTATAAAGATATTTTTAATTTAGGGTGCTGAAATATTTTCAAGGATTTTATGATGAATCCATAAAAAGCATTCCTTTGTCTATTATATGTAAAATTGGCAGGTGGATAATCATTTAAGAAAGGAGTCAATATAATTTGGGGAATTATATTAAGAGGAGAGGATTTACAATATTAGAAATTAGCAAAGACAAAGATGCTACTCAGGCACAATGAGGGCTGTATCCGATGAACTTGATATTATATCCGCTGTCGTTGTGAAATGGGGATGGAAAAAATGAGAGATATCTGAGAAAATTGGTGAATGAGAAACATAATGACGTATTGTTTTTTGAAAGTGTGTTTTCTTTAAATGCATAAATAAAAAGATGAAGTTATGTGTCATCTTCACTTTTTAAAATATGGCTCTGAATGTTTTTGAATATTGTAAAGTTGAATTAAAAGGAAAAGGTAAAATCGGAACTGATTTTTACACGTTCCTACTTTTTATTAGACTGTCTTACCATGAAGATTGCCTAAAAGGCATATGTGAACTCTTGTTTCTCAATTTTGGCATATGTTTTGTCTGCTTACAGAGTGTACACTGTTTCAATATAATATTATCGTAAGGATGTTGATTATATCCGTTTTGGCGGTGATTAGACGGCAGTTAAAGTAGGTGTTCTTAATGCATGTCAACTGACTAAGGGTGTTTTTGACTAACAACGTTAAAGGTGATTTTTCTGTCGTTCTTCAGTTATATTTTTGCAAATTCTTTGTAAAAGCGACAGATTTAGATTGTATTTTCGAGTAATTTTTCTATTCCATATTTACATAAAACACAAAAAATATTAATAAACTCACGATATTAAAACCTAAACGTATTAAATATTTTTCTTTTGGTTAAGTTTTTTGATACGTTATGTATAGATCTTAGTAAGAAGAGGGGGGATTATGGTGGAATTATGGTCAATCTATTTAAAAATCGCTTCTCCTTATGTACTTTTACAACGGCACTTCTTTTTTTGACACACAATGTTGGTGTTTTTGCACGCAATGCTGAATCTCAGGTTATCTCTGGAAAAAAGCAGTCTTCATGTGATCAGAATGCAGCATTTTATCAGTGTTCTGATGGTGGAGCGCACGAAATTAATAATAAAGTTTATTCGTTAATGGATAAAAATGTTAATGGTGTTCATGGAGCCATGGAGGCGTCTAAGGAAGGTACAATTATTCGTGGCAAGAATATAACTGTTAAGGGTATTTTGGATGAAAAGAATAACTCGGAAAACAATTTTTGGAAATATGGAGTAAAGGTATCAGAAGAAGCGGGCGTCTTTCTGAGCGATTCCACGTTGAGTGGGGTTTTAGTGGGGGTGGAAGCTCAAGGTGGATTCATCGTAATGTCTGGTGGATCAATTGATGCAATCAAAGTGGGGGCTTTTGCTGGAGGAAAATCTCAAAGTGGTGTTGATTTAACGAATACGCAAATTAGCCTAGGGAGAGTTGGGGTTAAAGCAGAAGAAAAAGGATATCTTATTTTAGAGGGTGTCTCTATTACCGGCAAGGGGAGTACCGGCAAGGATGATCAAGGGCTGGATGCAGGTCGTCAGGCAGCTTTTCATATATCTGAAGATGGTTATGTTCAGTTTATGAAAGGTTCTGTTGATGTTACTGATGCTCATGGGCTTTTATTGCAGGGAGATAAAGCTCCTCAGATTAATATTGGAGATTCCAATATTACAGTGAAAGGTAATGCATTTTATGGTATACACTTTGAAGGTGTGGCAGCATCAGAAGGTTCGTCAGAGGGAAAATCATTGCGCGTTGATTTGAAAAAGACGCGTTTTGTCGTTCCAGATAGTATAGCTGTTTATAGCAGTCAATCTGGAAAATCTAAAATATTTTTAAAGGAAACAAAGCTTTTTGGGGATTTGTTGCTGAAGGCTGATCGTAACTCTTCTATAGAGGTTGTTGCTGATGCTTCTGCACTTGTCGGTCAAACTCAGGTTGATAACAGTTCTAAAGTCGACCTTATCTTGGGAAATAATTCACAGTGGGCTTTATTGCAACCAAGACAGAAAAAATTACAAGATCCTAATTATAGAGGTGTTTCGTTTATTTCATCGGTACACCTTTCTAATAGTTCCATTACTTTTGAAAAACCAAAGTCCAGTACTAATCATGCATATCAAACGCTTTATATTGGAAAAGGAACAGGTATTGTTTATCAGGCTTTTGGTGATGCTTGGATTCATTTGAATGCACGTTTAAATCCTAGTGATACAAGTGATCATCAAGTAACGGATCGGCTTCTCATTCATGGTGACGTTAAGGGAAGAACTATAGTCCATATACAAGGGGTTGCGGGAGGTTTAGAAGAAAAAAACGAAAAAGCGCATAGTGTTTCAATTATTCAAGTTTATGGAGATGCATCGTATGACTCTTTTCAACTGAATGGGCAGTATGTTGCATTAAATGGCGCGCCTTATAAATATGTTCTTCGTTCTTATGGCCCAAGTGTTACTAGAGGGGAGGAGCATGTTAAACAGAGATTTGCTTTGAACGGAGGAGCATTTTGGAATTTTCGTTTAGAAAATGAATATGTTCAAACTGCTGATTATAGAGAAACTCCTATGGTTTCTCAACGTACACCTCCTGCACGTGCTTCTGTTGAGGATATTATTCCCGAATCTTCTGGTGATGTTGTTCCAGCGTCTTCTACAGATAGTCTTTCTGAAATTGAAAATGTTTCTCCGTCTCAACGAGGTGTAAGATCTGTTGTTCCTCAGGTGCCAACTTATCTACTTTTGCCGAATAGTTTGTTCCACGCTGGTTTGATAGATATCAGCAATCAAAACAAGCAGTTGGAGATAGTACGGACTAATCTTAGTGGAATGTTGCAAATTCATGAAAATTCTGCTTCATTTTTGCGTGGCTATGGTGGAAGTTATCGTTATGCCTCAGATTTATCTGCGCTTGAATATGGTTATGGGGGAGATCTAGGGTACTATGCACTAGAGACAGGTGTTTTGCTACAAACTGTTGAAAATGTTGACAGTGTTATATCCTTTGGGGTGATGGGGTCTTATGGAAAGCTTTCTCTACAACCTCGAGATGTTGCACAAAGCCAAAAAAGTACATTTGATAAATGGACTGCTACAGTTTATGGAAGTATGCAGCATGATGTAGGATTCTATGTTGATGGTTTGTTATCTTATGGTCTGTTTAAGGGAGATGTTCTGACAACTGCGCGGGGTAAAACGGCAACATTGAAGGGTAACCCTTTAAGTGTTTCCTTGATGAGTGGTCAGAAAATTGCCACAGGATATGAAGGTGTTGTTTTTGATCCACAGGTTCAGGTTGTTTATCAGCATCTTCAATTTAATGAGGCCCGCGATATTGATAATTTTAATATTGAGATGGATAAACTTGATCAATTGATGGTGCGTATGGGTGGTCGCTTGATAAAGACTCTTACTGCGTCTGAAAAAGATCGTGATGTTTCTTTTTATGGAAAGATTCATTTTGCCCATGATTTTGGAAAAGAAAGGTCTGTGCGCTTTAAAGATTCTTTCCAGTTAGGGGCTTTTGGTTCTTCTCTAGAGGCTGGATTAGGTCTTAATGCTCGCTTGTCTCAAAAATTTGCGCTTCATGGTGATTTGGTTTATCAGCATAAGTTGAGTAAAGGTGGTTTTTCTGGAATCAGTTTTTCTGGTGGATTGCGTTATCGTTTTTAGGATGATCATCTTGAGGTAAGTTGTTTAAAGAACCACAAGCATAGCTTGTGGTTTTTTATTATTTGTTTGCAACTTTTTAAATAAGTTTTTTAAAAAAATGTTTTTTTTGCATGAGCAAGTTTGTTTCTTTTTAGAAACGAGATAAGGCTTTCTGGTTTGCAGTTTTTGCTTCTTATGCTGTTTTTCTTCTTTGAGTTTATTTTTATTAAATTCTCTTGAAATCACTGCTTTGGGGTGGAATTTTTATTTCTATCTATATTTTTACGCGTTTTTATAAATAATACAATTTTAAATTGTGATATTTTGGGATTCTGGCTTTACATAAAATATAGGGTGGATATATAAAATACAAAACGTATTTTAATTATCACGCGTAACCAAAGTTATTAAACAGAACGCGTGTTTTTTGTTTTTAGAGAAGGGGAAGAAAGTTTGTAGAAAATTATGTTTAAAAATCATCTCTCTTTATATCATTTTACAACGGTTATTTTTTTCTTTGTATACAATACTGATGCAGGTGAGATTTCTTCTGAGAAGAAGCCATATTCATGTAACGAAAGTGCCTCATTTTATCGCTGTAATGATGGTAAAACGCATGAAATTACCAAGAAAACTTATCAACTTACGGGTGAAAGTTCTTATGCTGCCATAGAGGCATCAGGGAAAAATACAGTCATTGAGGGAGAGACTATAATCATTAACGGTGTTTCGAATGCACATGGACATTCAGAAACAAACGCTTGGACAACAGCTGTAAAGTCCTCAAATGGGGGAGGCGTTGCTCTATTTGATTCCATGTTAAATAACGTGTCGATAGGGGCCGATGTCAATGAGGAGGGAGCTTTTGAAATGCAGGATGGGGTGATTAAAGCAACCAGAATGGGGATCAGTGTTGGGGGTAAAGGGTCGTTTGTTTCTTTGACCAAGACAGAGATTAAGACATCTTCTGATGCGATAGGTCTTTTGAGTCATAATGGTGCAAAAATTTATATGAAAGGAGGAAAAATTGATTTTGCTGATGGTATTGGTGTTCAAACAGGAGGAGATGGAGAAATTAATTTAGAGGGCGTTTCTATTACTGGGAGGGGGAAACAGGAAACAAATACAGATAATCATCGTGAAGGTTCTGCTTTTAGTATGCTTCAGGGGAAAGGCTCTCTTAATTTCCAGAAGGGAAACGTTAATGTCGACAATGTTCATGGCATTGTAGTGCAGGGGAATAACCATAATGCTGCTCATATAAAATATTCCAATGTTTTTGTGAGAGGGAATGGATTTAATGGCATGCACTTTTTTTGGGAAGCTGTCTTAAATGATAAAAAAACAATTATACCTGGAAAAGGGACTGTCGATTTGACAAAGACAACTTTTATGGCTCCAGAAAGTACGGCTATTTATAGTCGTGAATTCGAAAGTTCTGTTAAACTCTTACAAAATTCAAAAATTTCTGGAGATTCACTCCTGAAAGCTGTTGAGCGTTCTAATGTAAAGATTGAGGCTGATGCTTCTACCCTTGTAGGAGGCGCACATGTTGATGAAAGTTCTACAGCTAAGATAGATTTAAAAAATGGTTCAAAGTGGATTTTATCGCGACCAAAATATGACAAATTGCAAAATTCTGATGCTTCTGGTTCTAGGTTAAAAGATTATTCTTCTATTTCTTCGGTTAATCTTACGGATAGTTCTCTTGTTTTTGAAGAATTAAAATCTAAAAAAACAAATGGTTATCAGACACTTCTCATTGGAAAAGGATTTGGGACTGTCTATAAAGCGCACGGTGATGTGAATCTTTATCTTAATGCATATTTGGATAAAGGCGGAGCTCTGCAAGAGCAAAAAACTGACCGGCTTTTAATCAATGGTGATCTTGAAGGAAAAACAACAGTTCATGTTTATAAGATTCCTGGAAGTCTAGGGGCATTGACGGGAGATGGTGGTAATAATCAGGGGATTTCCATTATTCAGGTTTATGGAAAAGCCATGGAAGATTCTTTTCAGTTAAAGGGGGGGTATGTCACACTTGAAGCCTCCCCCTATCAGTATCATCTTAAGAGTTATGGTCCAGGCTCTGCTTTAGGGGCGGCAGATTCCAATCAAAGAGTGCTTAAAAACTCTGGAACATTTTGGGATTTCCGACTTGAAAGTCAATTTGTTGATTCCACTAAAGTTTTTCCTGTTCTTGATTTGGTTGTCCCCCCTTCTTCTGATGATATTCCTTCTTTTTCTAAAATTCATCCTAATATTACTGGAGGTGAGGATGGTTCTATTGATTCTAACTCTCAGCAAAAGTCTCAGGAGCCAAGTCTTTCTTCTCCTGTAGATTCTCCTGATAGGGATTCCCATCTTACGACCACACCTAATGTATCTGATGTTTTTGTACTTGAGATCCCCAATCCTCTTTCCTCTCTTGCACCTGTTGTTCCCGCTATTGCTGAATCTAATCCAGTTTCTCCACCTGCATCTGGTTCACCTGTTCCGCCGCATGTTTCACCCACTCCTTCTGTTGTTTCCCCAGTTGCATCTGGTTCACCTGTTCCGCCGCATGTTTCACCCACTCCTTCTGTTGTTTCCCCAGTTGCATCTGGTTCACCTGTTCCGTCATCTGTTTCATCCACTCCTTCTGTTGTTTCCCCAGTTGCATCTGGTTCACCTGTTCCGCCGCATGTTTCACCCACTCCTTCTGTTGTTTCCCCAGTTGCATCTGGTTCTTCTGTTCCGCCATCTGTTTCACCCACTCCTTTTGTTGTTACTCCACCTGCGTCTGGTTCTTCTGTTCCGGCATCTGTTTTTGAGCCTTCTTCTCATTTTGAGCCAAATGTGAGAGTCGTTGTTCCACAGGTTTTGACTTATATTCTTGTGCCAAATACCTTATTTTATGCTGGATTGATGGATATCAGTAATCAAAGCAAGCAGTTGCAAGCGCTGCGAACTGTTCCTGGTCGGTTGTTGAAAAATGATGAAAATCCCGCTTTGTTTTTGCGCGGTTACGGTGGACATCATCATTATACTTCAAATTTGTCTGCATTTAAATATGGTGATTATGGCGGTGAGCTTGATTATAATGCACTAGAGGCAGGTATTTTACTCAAGAAAATCGAAAGTGCATACAGTACGACATCTTTTGGGATTATGGGAAATTATGGCAAGCTTTCTTTGCAGCCTCGAAAGGTTAAACAAAGTCAAGAAAGTATATTTGATAAATGGACAATCACAGCATATGGAAGCATGCAGCATGATACGGGTCTCTATATGGATGGTCTCTTCTCTTATGGTTTGTTTAATGGAAATGTTCTCACACTTGAGCGAGGTAAAACGGCTGCATTGAGAGGGAAGCCCCTAAGTGTTTCTTTAATTGCTGGTAAAACGTTTATGATAGGCAGCCGATATTTTATTTTTGAACCACAGGTTCAGTTTGTTTATCAAAATCTCCAGTTTCATAAGACTCGTGATATTGATAATTTTAATATTGATATGCGAAGTCCAGATCATTGGGGGATGCGTATTGGTGGGTATTTAACGAAGACACTTACATTTACTAAAGATAAAGATGCACATGTTCTCTCATTCTATGGTAAGCTTCATTTCATTCGTAGTTTTGATGATAAACAATTTGTATATTTTAAAGATGCCTTCCAGCTTGGTTCCTTTGGGACTTCTTTAGAAGCTGGATTTGGTGTTTTTTCGCAATTATCTCCCAAAATTATTTTTCATAGCGATCTGATTTATCAGCATAAATTTACGAGTGACGGCTTTTCCGGAACGCATTTTTCTGGTGGATTAAGTTATCATTTTTAATTGTATTTTTCTTTAATACATCCTTTGTGAAAGACATAAGCACAAAACATAGTTTTGTTGTGTCGTTTTTCTGATTTTTGACTTTACATATAATACAAAACAAATTATATGTAACGGTACATAATAAGTAGATGAACTAGGTGTGTCTTTTCAGTTTTTTATGAATAAAATAAAGGAAGTTTAGACTAAATTATGATTAAAGTACTAAAACGCTATGTGTGTGTTCTCTTACGACCTCTATTTCTTTCTTCGTGCACAATATAGATGTGAGTGCAGAAGATTATAACCCCTCGTGTAATTCTCTTTTTAAGTCGTATTCGTGTGATACAGTTGATGCTTCTCGTACTTTTGGAAGTCGTAATAAGTTATATATGAGTGGATTGGATAGGAGGACTACAGGTGTTATTTTTACAATACGAGCTCATAACATAGTTATTAAGCCGCAAAAAAGTAAAGGGGAAAAAGGCTTTCAGGAACTGATGGAATTTTAGAATTAAAGAGATCTGAGAAGATTACATCAGCAGTGGTTGTGTCAAAAGATAATAAAACTTCTTTTAAAAAGAGTTCTATTACAGGAAATGGCGAAAAGAAAAGTGGTAGAAATGCTACGTTATCTCAATCTGTGTTTGGTGTGAAGCAGGGTGGTTCTTTCCTTTGATGAAGGTAAGATTCAGGTTTCTGCTGTTCATGGTATAGAGGCAAGTGTCTTGCTCAATGCGATTGAGGATACACATCACACTTTGAGCTTTGGAATAATGGAGAATAATGGAAAAAAACTTTCTACAACCTCAAGATGTTAAAGAAAGCAAAAAAGTACATTTGATAAATGGTCTATTACAGTATATGGCAGCATGCAGCATGATACAGGCTTTTATATAGATGTCCTTTTTTCCTATGGTTTATTTAAAGGGGATGTTCTCACGCAAGCAAGAGGCAAGACAGCAACATTGAAGGAAACACCTTTGAGTGCTTCATTGATTGCGGGCAAGTCATTTACGACAGGGCATAAAGGGGTTATTTTTGATCCGCAGGTTTAGGTTATTTATCAAAATGTGCGGTTTGATAAGGCGTCTGATATTGATGGTTTTGATATTGAGATGGGAAAACTTGATTTATGGGTGATGCGTGTTGGTGGTCTTTAAGAAAGATGCTTGCTGCTTCTGAAGAGGCTCTTGTTGTTTCTTTCAATTGCGAGCTTCAGCTTGCCATTAGTTTTAGAGGAAAACAACGTGTGCGGTTTGGAGATGAATTCCAATAAGGGCTTTTGGCTCTTCTCTAGAAACTGGAATGGGATTGAAGGCTCAGTTGTCTTCAAACTTTGCTTTGCATGGAGATGTAACTTATCAGCATTGCCTTAGAAAAGGTGGTTTTTCAGGGATTATTTTTTTCAGGCGGTTTATACTATCGTTTTTAGGTGCCTATGAAATATAGAGTAATTTTTACATAAGTTATAGAGTGTTTTTGAAGTATAAAGTGATTATTTAAGTTTTATACTTGCTATTTTTAGTGTGTTTAACTTAATGTTATGGGGAATGTTTTTTATTTTTAACTAACAGGGGGAGAAAGGCAAATTGGGAATAAAGTTATGGTTAATGTATTAAGCGGGTATAGATTTTTATTTATTACAACGGCTATTGTTTCTTTTTTGCCAATCGTGAGTGTTAATGCGAATCCTAATAATTTAGGAACTTCCTGTAATGTATCAGGGAGTTTTTTTACATATAGCGATAGTAAAAAACATACGATAAGTAATAAAAATTATACTCCTTCTGTCTCTTCTCTAGATGATTTTATTGCTGTCTTCTCTATAGAAAAAGAGGGAACTGTTTTAAATTTATTAGAGACAAATATTATCTCGCATAGGCCAAAGCAGATGTTTTTATATAGTGCATCTGTAAAAGATGATGGCAAGCTTGTTCTAACCAATTCAAATATTAAGGATATGTCCGGTTTTCGTGTTCAGAATGGGCAAGTTGTGATGAATAGAGGGAAGATTGAAGGTAGTTTGCAAGCTGTATGTGCAGAAGGAAAAAAAACCGATATTGCTTTAGTGAGCGTAAATATTGATATTGTATCAGATAATTTGAATGCAAAAGGGATTGGATTTGTTAGTAGTTCTGATGCATTCATTAGGATGTCAGGCAGTACTATTACTTTTAATGAGATTGGTGCGTTTTCAACACAATTTGGGGGAAAATATCTTATTGATACAACCAATATTCAGGGAAAAGGTAAGAAACACACGATTGTAGTTGATAATGAAAGTGTTGATGAATTTCCAAGAGCTTTTGACATATCACAGGGTGGTAATGTTCAATTACGTGGTGATTTTATTCAGCTCACTGATATGCATGGCTTCTTGATTACGAATTTTGCAGGTTATGCAGATGCTGAAGGTAAATTGGTTCAAGAATACGCTTCATCAAATGAGTTTAAAAAGACAAATATTAAGATTGAAGGTACAGAAATTTCTGTTCAGGGTGAGGGAGTATACGGTCTGTATTTTTATGGATTAGGCCCAGATGTATGGGGTGATATGTTTAAGGTAGGGAGTGAAAAACTTTCAAAAGTAGAAAAAATTGTTTGGGGTGAAGCATCTTTGCATTTGTCACAGACAACTTTTTCAGTTCCCGATGGTATTGCCATTTATAGTACGGGAGATGATATTTATGGAGCTGAAGCTACCATTGAATTAACAGAAAGGACAAAGATCTCTGGTGATTTATTGTTAAAGGCTCAAAATAATTCTTCTCTATTGGTGAAAGCAAAGGATTCTATCCTTACAGGGGGTATTCGTGTTGAGGATGCATCAACTGTTCACTTAGAATTAACAAATGGCTCTGCATGGTATCTCACCAAAAGAAAACATACAGATTTACAGGAATCTCTTCCTGTAGATTCATTACTTTCGTCTATAAGCATTTCTGATAGCACAATTTTTTTTGATAAATTTATATCTCAAGATTATCAAACGCTATATATTGGAAAAGTATATATTGAGAAAGGAAGTAATCTAAATGACATAAATCCAATAGAGGGGATACAATATGATAAAGAAGCCTATAATGCAAAGGGAAATGTGCAGATTAAGATGAGTGCGTTTGTGAATAATGACGGCTCGTTTAATCCTCAAAAAACTGATCGTATTTTGATCTACGGGAATGTTTTGGGAAGTACACTGCTCATGATGGAGAAATTTTCCAAAACTTTAGAAGGAGAAGCTGGCAATAAAGGAAGTCAAAGTATTTCGCTTGTTCAAGTTGCTGGGACAGCAGAGGAAAGTTCTTTTAAGTTAGCCAATAGTTATACTACGGTGAATGGATTTCCTTATCAATATAAACTTCGTGTCTATGGTCCAAGTTCTTCTTCTGGAAATGCAGATCCAAAGAATAGATTGGTTGTTGGAGAAGGGGATTTTTGGGATTTTCGTCTCGAAAGTGTTTACATTGGTCCTGAATTAGATTCTTCTGAAACTGCTTCTAAGCCAACGTCTACAGTTTTACCTCCTCAATCTGAAGAAGAGACGGTTCCTTCTAAACGACCAACAGAGACTATTTCACCTGAACAACCCCCTTCTGTTGAGCCTCCACTTATACCATCTACACCTTCTTTGCCTGAAGGATCTGAACCGTCTGAAACATTTATCCCTACGGATTCGACGCTGACTCCTTCTGCACCAGTTCCGTCTGAGCCTCCCTCTGTACCAACAGTTCCGGAGGCTCCTTCTGCTGTGCAACCTATGCCTGCACCGTTTGTTCCAGTTGAAGATTCTACTAATGATGTTCTGCCATCTGAGCCCTCTGCTCCGGAGGACACTTCATCTCTGGATACTGTTTCTCCTCCTTCTGCCCCTGTTGAACCAAAGCCTTCTCAGTCCTCTGATGCTTTGGAACCTTCATCTAATCTCTCTATACCGCTTGATGTTCCGCCTGAGCTAGGTATTAGAGCGGTTGTTCCACAGGTTCCAACTTATCTTCTTTTGCCAAATGCCTTATTTCATGCTGGTTTAGTGGATATGACCACGCAAAATAAGACGTTAGAGACAATGCGGAATGCTTTTCATTCCTTTGGGAAAGATGATAAAAAGACAGCCTTTTTTCTGCGTGCTTATGGGGGGAGCCATCACTATGCTTCCAATTTATCTGCTTTTGAATATGGTTATGGTGCTGAGCTCGATTATAATGCATTTCAAGCAGGTGTTTTGTTA
>NZ_JBHIOP010000012.1:0-3794 GCF_042195625.1 Bartonella sp. AP9QHHD
AGCGTTAAAACACGCCGCCTTATTCCATAATCATAGCCATCTTCAATCGTTTCACTTTGTGTTGAGATATTAATTGCAGGCGTGTTCTCAACGGAAAAGTTGAAATCACGCATATTGAAAACATTGTCACCAGCTGCCGTCTTTGCTGCCTTTATCAAAGCAACAAAACTTTCCCTTATCGTCTCTCTCGGATGCATGGGGGCTCCTGTCCAATTAAGTGTATAAAATGATTGACTAGGATTAATAATGATACTATTATTGATTATGAACAATAAAGTTGAAAAAATAATCAGCTTGATGAAAGTGTCACCAAAGAACATCAAGTTTTCAGATTTGTTGGCTGTATGTGTCTATTTCTTTGGAGAACCGCGGAACAATGGTACAAGCCACTTTGTTTTTAAAACACCGTGGCTTGGTGATCCTCGTGTGAATATTCAAAAAGATTCTGGTAACAAAGCAAAAGCTTATCAAGTCAAACAAGTCTTACAAGCGATAGAAAGGATGAAACATGAACAATAATCATTATACATATCGTGTTTTGTGGTCGCAAGAAGATGAGGAATATGTCGGATTGTGTGCAGAATTCCCATCCCTTTCATGGTTAGATGCTCAAGCAGAGAAAGCTTTAAAAGGNGAAGTTCCTGTGCCTTTGTCACATGGTAAATACAGTGGTAAGTTTCAATTAAGAATACCACCAGAACTCCATAGAAAACTTGCAATACAAGCCGCTGAAAATGGTGTGAGTTTAAACAGATACATTTCTTCTAAACTTTGAATCTTTTAAAATTCTATACACATCAAAAGAAATTTAATTTTTATGAAAACCTCTAAATTAAAACAAATGCCCGTTTTTAAGACGGATAAAGAAGCAGAAAACTTTGTCGATACTGCAGATCTTACAGATTATGACTTAACTGGTTTTAAGCCTATTCATTTCGAATTCTTACCTAAAGAAGTCTCTTGACCACTCCCCATCTTAAGAACGGGGAGGGGAGTTCTATTTTTTTAATTAAGCAACCTTTTTAATGGGGTTGTCTAAATTTGGTTCATAAGTTCGCAACAAAGAATCCATACGATGTGGAAGTTCTGAAGCTCCAAAATCTGTCAAAATTGCCAAGATTTTTGTAATATTGGGCACGTCATCTTGAAGCTTTAAAACCAGAGCATCTACGACCGATTCCATTACCTCAACTATAGCATTGCAGTCCTCATCTCCAATGCCTCGATGATTAGAAAGCTTAAACAATGCCATCCATAAATCGCACAAAAAATCGACACTGCTATTCATTGCACACCCCCAAAGATTTGTTCTCTCAAACATGCCAATCCTCTGGATGTGATTTTCGTTGAAGGCAGCACCTTTTCTGTTCCATCTGGTCTTTGAATGGTGATAGCAGGGCAGTCCATAAAGCCTTTCTTGATCTTATCCTGATAAGGCAACAGAGGCGTCCCTGGAGCCCGTCGATACACCCAGTCATGTTTACGCAAGTAATCGGTTAAGTCCTTTGGTCGTACTTCAAGCATTTTCGCTGCTTCGATAAGACCGAACAAACCATCAGAACGCTTTAAACCATCCAAAGCTTTTGCTTTTGGTGCTAATTCAGCAATAACATGATCTTTCTGCTCAATTTGACTTTGTAGGTGATTCAAAACACCAAGTAATGCCTCAGGTTTCGAATAGTCAACTTGTGGTGTTGTTACTTGTCTTTCCAATTCTTGCCAGCGGTCAATAATCTTTGCTCGTAAAGCAGTGCTGTAACCCGAAACAAGAATTAAACACTCACGTTTGGGAAGATTGTAGCAAGGAAGGGTACGACCTGTGGAATCTTTATATAATCCTGAAAAATCACTCAGCTCAATTTTGAGCTCAGTGAGTATTTGCCGAATATCCCGCATAACATTCCGATGTTCTTTACCACATAATTCAGCAATCTCACGACTAGACATAGTCTGAGTGCTAACACTATTAGCAGTGTTTTCTCTAATTTCTATAAGTGTGTTCATGATGAACTCCTGTGTAGTTAGAAGTTTCTTATTGACATTCCAGAGGAATGCCGGGTGCTAAGAAACACGGTACACAGTCCGTCGCTATGCTTTTCCCAAAAGGGTATTTTATGGCACAGCCACACCCGACAAAACCATTATATGCGTGTAACATATAACGAGTCAAAGTTTTTAATTGGCGGAGAAGAGATTGTTTCGGCAATCTATCCGCTGTGTATTTAAAGTGTTTCTTAGGCACCTGATTCGATTATTCACATTGTCGCCACAATGTCAAGTGGCAATGTAATGTTTTTATAAAAGTAATCGGTTAAGTCCTTTGGTCTTACTTCCAACATCTTTGCTGCTTCTATCAAACCGAACAACCCATCAGAACGCTTTAAACCATCAAGTGCTTTTGCTTTTGGTGCTAATTCAGCGATAACATGATCTTTCTGCTCTATTTGGCTTTGTAAGTGATTCAAGACACCAAGTAATGCTTCGGGTTTAGAGTAGTCAACTTGTGGTGTTGCTACTTGCTTTTCCAATTCTTGCCAACGGTCAATGATTTTAGCACGTAAAGCAGTACTGTAACCAGATACGAGAATTAAACATTCGCGCTTGGGTAAATTATAACAAGGGCGTGTTTTTCCTTGTTCATCAATATAACTGCTTAAAAACTTAGCCGGCTCAAATTTGAGCTCGCTAAATATTTGTTTAATGTCTCGCATAACATTTTTATGCTTCTTACTACATACTCCCGCAATTTCAATGCTAGACATAGTCTGAGTGGTAGCACCATTAGTAGCACTTCCTTTAATTTCTATAAGAGTGTTCATGAGAACTCCTTATCGTTAGATGTTTTTCATTGACACTCTAAAGAGAGTGCCGGGCGCTGAAAAACACGGCGATAAGTCCGTCGTTACACTTTCCCCGCAAAGGTATTGTATAGTGTAACCACACCCGACAAAACCACTATATGCTACAAAGCATGTGATGAGTCAAAGTTTTTAAATTTCGGCGGGAGGAGATTATTTCGGTAATCCATCCGCTTATCGTTCGGTGTTTTTCAGGCACCTAGTTCAACAATAGACACATTGTTGCCATATTGTCAAGGGGTGACTTTACCTTTTTAAAATAAATAAGCGTATCTTTACTTTAGCTCCCGCAAGATAAGCTTATACATACCGGATTCTGAAGCTTGGACATCTGTAACAGTGAAGTGTTCTTGAGAAGAGGGGGCTTTGTTATTTTCAGGTGAGATGATCACAATACTATCTTGAGGTTTTGGTGGTATTCCCCCGATATCATTGATACAAACATCAAGTTCCTTTTTTGCGATTGTCGTGGGGATTCTGCCTCCAGCTTCCGATTCCGAATGTTTAATGGTGTAAATCGCTGTAATCCGAAACGATTGTTGATTGTCTTTTCTGGTGTAGATGACGGGCTGCCCAAAGGTGTTACACACGTCTTTAACCATTTGGTTTAGCAGCCCGTTCCACCGCATGTTATTTCGCTCCAATCACTGCTTTAAACAGCATTTCAGGGCGTGTGCAAATGTAAAGCGGATAGCTGTAGACCTCCGGTTTTACCCATGCATTACGGTCGTTATCAACGATCAACATGGTGTAGAGAGGTTTTCCAACCGTGTTGGCAAAATCCAAGCTTTCACCAGGAGCAAAGGTTTTTTGGAAGACACCAGGCGCATCAACAGGAAAGAATTGACATTCATCCGGCTTAATGCCTATGGCGCGCTTTGTTCCAGCCTTCGCACTCACATTATAGTTGTGAATACTCCGGTAATTAATGAAAGT
>NZ_JBHIOP010000013.1:0-9329 GCF_042195625.1 Bartonella sp. AP9QHHD
TGTGATCTTTTAAAGCCTTTCAAAAGAAAGGGATTATAATCATAATAAATGCTATCAAGACCATTATGGTTATGAGTTTTGACGGGGTTTTGAGTTTTGACGGTTGCCTCTTTTAGATAAAAAAACGATAAAAAGTAAAAACGTTATTTTTCAATGTGTTAATATTTTACAGATCTTAAAAAACAACCTCTATTGATAACACAACCTATAAATTCAACTAATAATATACGTTTTGAAGGGGTTTTGACGGTTTTTATACCTTCAAAACCTATAAGAAAAGTGAATATACATAACCCTCTTTAAACAAAGCTATCATTTTAGATTACGATATAATCTTTTAAAGGCAATCCAAATAAGAGTATCTAAAATTGCAAGTTTCTTCTTTTTAGAATAACGCATATAGACTATCCTTTCAGGATTATATGTAAGCAACTTAACAAAAGAGGTATAGATTATGGTTATAAGCTCTATACCCCTTATGCGTTTATCATACCCATTATGTGAGCATGCCAAATCTATTCAGTTTCTCTAATTTCTAATTTTGGTAAGTTTTTAACAATTTTCATTGTTTCTAAACTTACAGTGATAACCCTTTGAAATAACTCTAGAGGGTAGGCAGGGTTACCAATGGTTTCAACAGCATAGTGATTGGCATCATTCACAATACCACTCTTTTTATCTGTTTTTACACATTGACGCCCCATAAACCATTCAAGAGCAGGCTTGCCATTGACGATATACTCATAAGCTTCAAGAGGGATATCTGTTATTGTGATATTGCTGTTATAAATAACAGTTGATTTATCCTTTTCCTTACTATTCTTAATTTTTGCAAATTTTATTTCAGTTACATAATAGAATTTTTCGGGATTAGAGATTTCTGTCTGTTTTGGATTACCCTTTTTAAAGGTGACAGGATAAGGTTCTACAGTTTCATAGTTTACGTGCAAATGACCGAGTTCACGCCCTGCTGTCACAAATTTCCAAAAATCATCAGCCGTTTTTACGCAAGGGATACGAGGCAATTCTTTGCATAAATTATCAGCATAACGGGTGCGATAATCTTCTGAATGCAAAAAACCGTAAACATAATAAAACAGATCATCTTTAGTGTTTTTTCATTAGGATAAGCGGCTTTTAAATATGCTAATCCTTCATCAGTTATAGCATTACGCATTTTCTTTTTTTCTTATTTTAGTAAATAAGCGATTGTCATACTATTTTTCTTATCAAGCGATAATAATGGAGTGTTTTTTGTTGTCTCTAATATGTAACAGTTCCAATAAATTTGGTCTATTCTATGAATAAGAGTCTTTACTTAAAGCTCAAAATTATATTACATGCAACACCTTAAAATTAAGAAGCATATTAGAGTGTATGATTGTCATTTAACAGTGTCATTGTAAAATCTTCAAAAGCGGGGGAAATGATATGGTTTGCACAACTCATAAAGCAGGTGTATACAGTACAGTCTATGCTTTTTTCTCAGATGTTATAAGTATTATTCTCATCAAAAAATTAAAAAATTGTTACGCGGTTGGCGATTTTTTCTGTGACGCTGACGATATGGTTCATTTTGTTGCTCATTTTGAGGGCACAATGAATGCATAGATTTTTTTTCATTTTTGTTTTTGCGGCTATTTTGTGCCTTTTCTCGTTGCCGAGTTTTGCCCAAAACATTCGTGAGAAAGCGATTAATCAATCAGAGAGCATCCAACGACAACAAACGCAAGAACAGCGTTTTCAACGATTGCACCGTAGAAACGAAACACATGGGATATTTTTGCCAGACGATGATAGCACATCTGCCTATGGTGCTTCGCCTAGTACAACCTGTTTGCTGATCAAAAGCATTGAATTTGTTGGTGCTCAGTTGATTTCTCATACCGACCTTCATGAAGCCATTTCTCTTTGGGAAGGACGGTGTTTGGGGATTGCCGAAATCAATAAAGTGCTCAAAGCGGTGACCAAGCTTTATATGAAGCGCGGCTATATTGCAGTGCGGGCTTATTTGCCTGAGCAGGATTTAAGCGGCGGTCATCTCAAGATTGTTGTTGTTGAAGGTGTGATGGAAGATATCACTCTGGATGGGCATAAAGTTGAGAGGAGACTTCAAGGAGAAATCACCACGGCTTTTCCAAACCTTATTGGAAAGCCGACCAATCTGCGCCAGATAGAGCAAGGGCTTGATCAAATCAATCGGCTTTTCTCACGCCAAGCCACCATTAATCTTGGTGCGGGGAGCAATTCGGGTGGTTCGATACTCGATGTTCATATTGAAAAACAGAAACCTTGGCTTATTACGCTTTCCAGCGATAATCTTGGCGCTAAAGCAACAGGGCTTTATCAAACGCGCTTGAGCTTTTCTTTTGATGATCTGTTGGGGATCAATGATCAATGGTCGTTGAGCTATCAGCGTTCTATGGATGGTAGTCCGTATCATTTTTCTCACAAGCGTCCCAATAGTGATACTCTAACGGGATCATTTTCTCTTCCCTATGGCACTTGGACAACAGGTTTTGATGGGACGTGGAGCCAATATCATTCGAGTGTTAAGGGAATATTTTCCGATATTATGACTGCGGGTAAGTCTTTATCGCTGACACCGTGGATTTCACGGGTTATCGACCGTGATCAAGAGGGAAAGACCTGGCTTACAGGACGCTTGACATGGAAATATTCTGATAATTTTATTATGGGCAGTCGGGTTGATGTTTCCAGCCGTAAATTGGCTATTGCAACCTTTGAGCTTGATCATTCGCGCAAGTGGCTTGGAGGAGAATTAAGCGCGCATATAGGGTTTCATAAAGGGTTGGCAATTCTTGGCGCTTATGATGATAAAGAGCAAGAGAATACAACAAAAAATTCACCCAAAGGGCAATTTTCCAAATTATCTTTTTCCCTAGGCTACGTGCGTCCTTTTTCGCTCAAACAATATAACTTTCGCTATAACACGCTGTTTTCAGGACAATTATCACCCGACACGTTGTTTAGTTCAGAGCAAATATCGCTTGGTGGTAGTTCCTCTGTGCGTGGGGTGCGTGAGGCGATTTATTACGGCAATAATGGGGCGTTTTGGCGCAATGAATTGTCGCTGTTGTTGCCAGGTTTTTCTTCGAGAATGGGGCGTAAATTTATGAGCCAATTTGCCCCTTATATGGCGCTTGATCTGGGGGCCGTGGCCAATAATGTAAACAAAAACAGTTTTGGCGGGAGCCTCGTTGGGGCAACTCTTGGTTTCCATGCAACCGGAGACATTACGGATATTGATGTGTCTTATTCGAATATTTTAACCCAATCGACAGTGCGAGAAAAGGGAAATGCGACAGGGTTATTTCAAGTGCGGGCATTATTGAGATTTTAGAGCAAAGGGGCGGTAAAAAATATCGCTGCGCTGTTTATACCCATATGGGTTGTTTTTTTAAAGAGATAAAGAATTTTATGAGGAGCTGAAGATGCGGGGATTGAAAGATCAAAAGCATAGATTGGGATATGGATACAAGCTATGGCAGCGCGTTCTTTGTGTTTTGCAGCGAGGGATCCATAAGGGGCTTTCACTTGTTTTAAGCTTTTGCTTAGCTTTTCAGCCTTTGTTATTGCAAGCACAAGCGCTTGGAGCGCGAAGTCCTGTTGCACAAGAGAGCCAAGGGATTAAAGCAGCTGATGGGGTTGGCTCTGTTTTCCGCCCCACGGTGGGGAAAGCCGGCAATGATGTGCCGCTGATTGATATTGTTCGCCCCAATGGACAGGGTCTTTCTCATAACAAATATGACAGTTTCAATGTTGATACCCATGGCGTAATTTTGAACAATTCGACTGAGGAAGTCTCGCGTTCACAGCTTGGGGGATTGGTGCCAGGCAACAGCAATTTGCGTTATAGCGGTGCAGCAAAGGTTATCCTTAATGAAGTGGTAAGTGCCAATCGCTCGCGTCTTGAAGGCATGAGCGAAGTACACGGGCATATGGCGGATGTTATTATCGCCAACCCCAATGGGATTACCTGTAACGGTTGTGGCTTTATNCCAACCCCAATGGGATTACCTGTAACGGTTGTGGTTTTATCAATACTCCACGGGTGACTTTATCGACCGGACAACCGATTATTGGAGCCGATGGGGCTTTGAGTGGGTTGCGTGTTGAGGGTGGAGATATCACCATAGGTTCTCGTGGGGCTGATGGGAGTGCATTAGATATTTTTGATCTTGTTTCGCGCAAGATCAGTGTCGGGGGTCCCATACAGGTCAANCTTTATTAATACACCACGGGTGACTTTATCGACTGGACAACCGATTATTGGAGCCGATGGCGCTTTGAGTGGATTGCGTGTTGAGGGTGGAGATATCACCATAGGCGCTCGTGGGGCTGATGGGAGTGCATTAGATATTTTTGATCTTGTTTCGCGCAAGATCAGTGTCGGGGGTCCCATACAGGTCAAAGGAGATTTGGCTGTTATCGCGGGGCGCAATCATTTTGATTATGACAAACGCGAAGCAACTTCTCTTGGTTCTGATGGCAAAGAGCCGGAATTGGCGATTGATTCCAGTGAGTTTGGTGGAATGTATGCGGGGCAGATCCGCGTGATTGCCAATGATAAAGGCGCCGGCGTTAAGATGCGCGGAGACATGGTTGCCAATGCAGGCGCCATGAGATTGACAAGTGATGGCAAGCTGGTGATTGCCAAAGCACGCGCCAAAGGAGCGGTGAAGGCTCACTCCCACCACGATAGTGTGCACGTGAAAGATCTGCTTTTTTCAGAAGAAGCGGTTGAGCTGAAGGCTTTGAAACATGTTGAATTGGCTGAGCAAGCTCGCGTTGCGGCAAGCGGTGCTGTTGATGTGCACGCCGATGTGATCAAGCTCCAGTCTCATGCTCTTCTAGCAAGCGGTATTGGGAGTGATGGTCAACAGTCAGCGACGGGTTCTTTGCATTTACAGGCAGCAAAGCTTGAGGCGGGGAATGGGCGGATAGCCGCCGGTGATCTTTTAGAGATCCAAGCAGCAACAATTGATCTAAGCCGCATGCAAGACAATGATCAAACAGGGGTTTCTTCCCTTGGCGATCTGACCATTAAAACCAATCAAATCAGCGCTTTAAACAACCATATTGGTGCCAAGGGGAATATTGTCTTGAGCGCCGATGATGCGCTCACTGTAGGCGCTGGACATTATAGCGCCGGCGGTTCTCTTTTGGTGGAAGCAGCAGAGCTTACATCACGCGCGCGCTTAGTGGCAGAGCAAAAAATTGACCTTTATGCGCATCACGGTGCCCTGATCCAAGAAGGCACTGTCTGGTCCAATGGGGAGATAACGCTGGATGCCCATGGTGCCCTCAATCACACGGGTGATATTGTCAGCATGCAGCAGGTTGCCTTGACAGCGGGGGGCATGCTCACAACCTCTCAAGAGAGCACGATTTTAAGTTATGATGTGGTTTTAAGTGCTGATGCTTTAACCCAAGCAGGGACTGTGGAAGCCCAAGAAGGAGCATTAACCCTTCAAGTGCGTGATGGGGTTATCAATAGCGGCACAATGCGCGGTGAGAGTGTCGATGCTCATATTGGTGCATTTACCAATCAAGGGACGTTTATTGCAACCGATGATTTGCATTTGATGGTAAGCGCACAAGAAGGCGCCGATCCGCAACAAGCCTTTCTGAAGAATACATCCGAAGGGGTTCTTCAAAGTGGTGGCGTTTTTGTTGTGACCGCAGGGCAATTAGACAATGCCGGTGTGCTTGGCTCTAGTGGTGAGAATGTTGCCCTCAATGTGGCAGGGAATGTCAGCAATAGTGGGCTGATTTACGCCAAAAAATCTATGGACGTATTCAGTGATGGTGATTTAACCAACACACAGGGCAGAATGATTGCAGAAGAGGCTCTCAGCATTGGTGGGCTGAAAGAGACACGTGCTGGTCATATAAATAATGAGGCTGGTCTTCTCAGTGCTTTAGCCGGTGAGATGAAGATTGTTGCAACGTCTTTTGTCAATAAAAGCGCTGAAACGACAAATTCAGAGCAACAAAACGCTACACATGATGAAGGTGCGCATGTTTTAGCGCGGGATGGTTTGCGCATTGATGTGGGCAGTTTTGAGAATGTTGATGGTCTTATTTCTACGCAAGGGGCAGTCAATATTGTTGCTGATAGTGTGATCCAAGCAGGGCACATAGAGATTGAGCGTGGTGACCTTCAACTGACCAGCCACGGTGATTTAAGCAATAGTGGCACAATAGAAAGCAATGATACCATTGCTTTGCATGCGCAAACAAATCTCAGCCAAACGGGGCGCATTGTCTCTAAAAAGCGGATAGAGCTTTCCAGTGATGGCATATTGACAATGGGCGAGACAAGTGAGGTTGGCGCCTATGATGTAACGCTGAAGGCAGGCACACTCACCCAAACTGGGCTTGTGGAAGCGCAAGGCGGGGTACTGACTCTCAACAGTCATGATGTTTTAAGCAATTCCGGTATTATGGTGGGCGGTGTTGTTGATGCGAAGCTTGGGTCTTTAGCCAATTCCGGTCAGCTTTTAGCCAGTGACAGTTTTACGCTTGTGGCAAAAAGTCATGATCCGTCATTGGGGCAAGTTGCTCTGGTTTTAAATGGTGAAGACGGTGTTCTCAAAAGTGGTGGTGCTTTTGTCTTAACCGCAGATGTTTTGGACAATGCCGGCAGTATTGGTTCAAGTGGTGATGGGGTTGCGCTCAATGTGAGCGCTGATCTGAGTAATAGTGGGCTGATTTATGCCAAGAAATCTGCCATTTTCTCCTTGGATGGGGATTTTATCAATAAGTTTGCCGATGTCATTGCTGAAGACAATCTCATCATCCGTGGTTTAAGTGGAGAGCGGGCTGGTCATGTGATCAACAGCTCGGGTCTTTTAGAAGCCGTGTCAGGCGATATGATCTTCGATGTCTCAGCGCTTACCAACATGCGCGAAGGTGGGGTTGAAGTTAGCGATAAAGTGATTTCTCACAGTTACGTGCGAGGAGAATGGGAAAATATCCCAAATGTTGATAAACACACAAGGATCAAGAAAAATATCGACACTACGATCATTCGTCAGCAGCCTCATTTTACCAATAATGCGGCACAGATTTTGGTAGGGCGTCATCTCACGGTCCATGCCGGTGATATCCGCAATAGCTATAGTTTGATTGCTGCTAATGGCAACATTGAGATGCAGGGTGATACGCTGCTCAATGAGGGGCGTGATTTAATTGAAACAACCAAGATTGTAACTGAAACACGCTACAGATATAAGCAATGTAGTGCCACAAATCCAGCATGTATAGGGCAAGGTGCAGAAGAATGGGATGGTCCTACTTTTACCCAAACACTCAAACGCACTTATGATGCTGTTTATGGCACGATTGAAGCTGGTGGCACGCTTGATGCCAAGTTGACAGGCTATATTGACAATCATGCGGTGCGTGAGGGGGTTGAGCAAGTTGGCTTAAGCTCTGGCGATAAAGGGTTGGCTGGTGTTAAAAACACCGATTTTGACGGTTCCAAACCACTGATTAGTGATGATCGATTAGATGGGATTATCAATGGTTTGAAAGGGCATAAAGGGCTTTTTGCACCAAGCACAAAAACACCCGCACCAGAATCCATACAGGTGCCAACGCAAGACGGGCTTAGCTCTGTTAAGACAGAATTGGACCAGACCCAATCACCGGATGTGCCGTTTTTAGTTGAGACGCGACAGGACTTTATCAACCCAAGCAAATTTTTAGGATCGGACTATTACTTAAAAAAGATTGGCAATTATAAGCCTGAGCACGTGTTCAAAAAGTTGGGGGATGCTTATTTTGAATATCGTCTGGTGGGTGAGCAAATCTTCGAGCTGACAGGCAATCGCACTCTTCTTGATGTTGAAGATCCCAATGCTCAAATGCAAAGGCTCTATGACAATGCTGTGGAGCAGCAAGATCCCTTGGGGTTAGTGCTAGGCAAGCCCTTAACGCCTCAGCAGATTGCTGGGATCAAAAAGGATATGATCTGGCTTGAGACCCACCTTGTCGACGGACAAGAGGTCTTGGTGCCTCATGTTTATTTGGCACCAAACACTTCTTTAGCACAAGATGTTTATGGGGCAAAAACGCAGCAAGGAAACTTCGCCAGTGCTAGAATAAAAGGCAATGGCGTCACTATAGAGACGGACCGTTTTGCCAATAGCGGCACCATATCAAGTAATGGTGCATTGCATGTTTCGACTACGCAAACTTTGTTTAATGATGGTGGTTTTTTGCTTGGCAGCGGTGCTGTAGATCTCAGCAGTGGCGATCTTTTAGCCAACTCTTCAGGGGTTATTCTGGGGGATATCATCACCCTCAATGCGAAGACAATCATTGATGGGACTGCAAAAATCCGTGACACGAATGAATATGGTTTTGTTGATCGGAGCGGGCAGCAGGCTCAAATCATTTCTATACAGGATTTAAACATTCACTCCCTTGGCGATTTAAGCATGACTGGTGGCCAATGGAGCAGTGGTGGATCGACGACGGTGATTGTCGATGGTTCTGCTACGTTTGGTTCATTAGTGCTAGAGAGTGACCATAAGGAGACATTGGAAAAAGGGCATTATAACGCCCAAAGCAGTGAGCACCGTTTGACAGAAGTCAACAGTGATGGAGATTTGACCATTGTCACAGGTGGTGAACTTAACCTTGGGGGAAAGTTTAAAGCCAAGGGCAATGGGGATTTCACCAGTGGTGGCGCTCTCAACGCGATTTCAGAGCAAGATTTTAACAGTTTTGATTTGGATCTGAGGGGCAAAGAAGGCGACAAATCGAAGCAAAAGAATAAGTTTCGTCAACAATCAACAGAAGTTACTACAAACAAAACCACGATAGAAACAGAGGGCAACCTCTCCATGCATGCGCAAAATGGGGATCTCACGCTTGATGCGGCAGGGCTATCAAGTGGTGGTCAGACGCATTTGGCATCAGATACGGGGAAGATCAAGTTTCTGACCAACAAGGATCAAGATTTTAAGGACGTTTATCAGCGTAATGAAAACCTTGTGTGGTGGAGTGAGAGCGATAAAGGTTACCTTAAGGAGACCATCGAACATGTCACCATAGATGCTAAGGGTGGCATAAAGCTTGATGCGGGTGATGGCTTCGTTGTTGAGTATCAGGCAACCGGTGATTTAGACAAATCCCTTGAGCAATTGTCTCGCTCTCCAGGCATGGCATGGATCAAGCAACTGCGTGATGATCCAGAATTATCCAAGCAAGTGGATTGGCAAGCAGTTAAGGCTGAATTTAAAGACTGGGATTATAAAGCCCAAGGGCTGACAGAAGCCGGTGCGGCTCTCGTG
>NZ_JBHIOP010000014.1:0-4403 GCF_042195625.1 Bartonella sp. AP9QHHD
TATGCTTTATTATAGGAAGGAATTGTGACATGGGGAGCAGTAGACCAGCAACGACAGAACAGAAGCAGGTGCAGACAAGTGCCCCTCCTGCTTGGATGCAGAATGTCTTTAAGCGAGGTGGTGCGGATGCGTATAATCTGTATGATACAGGGGCGGGTGGGAATGTTTATGGCGGTCCTCGTGTAGCGCCGTTAAGTGATCAAACGCGCTATGGAATTGGTGGTCTTGGAAGTATTCCACAGCATTATCAAAATCGCTCTTTGATGAATACGATTTACAATCCAACGTTGACAGCAAGCAATCTTGGAAGAGTGGCTTCTGGTGATATGGTTGGACAGAATCCGTCTTTTAATGCCGCCCTTCAAAATAGCTTAGACCGTGTAAGAGATACGATTAACAGCTCTTTTGCAGGTGCGGGTCGTTATGGGTCCGGTGCACATGCAGGTGTATTAGCAAATGAACTTGGTGCTTTGTCCACAAGTGCTACAGCAGACCAGTATAATCGTGATGCGGATCGCATGATGCAAGCCAATGCCATGATAGACCAAGCCAATCAAAATCAATTGGGCGCCTCAAATANAACGAATAATAATACAGCCTCTATGATGCAAGGCAACGACCCTTGGAAGAATTTTGCGACAGTAGCAGGTCTTGCGACAAGTTTTATGGGTATCCCTGATATTTCTAAACCTTTTGGCGCATTTTTAGGCAAAAAATTCGGTGTATAGGAAAGAAAGAAATGGAAAAAAGTTCTTGGTTCGATAACATTTCGCGTTTTTTTATTCCTCCTGATCAAGGTGAACATCCTTTAGTTAGAATGTCTAGAATAGGAGCAGATGGTTTAATACAACATAGTACACATCTCCCACCTACATTAAAACGCAATAGAAGGAGATGGTCTACAGTTCAAGAAGAAAGAGAACGCCAAAAGCGTGAAGAGATCTATGGTCGAAAGCTATTAGGAATGGTTATTCCGAAGATTGGTGAGAGACCTATTGATAAAATGAATCTGTTGCAGAGAGTCATACAGCAGCATCAAGGTCCTGCTACTCCTAGTGCAATTTCTATTGATAAACCGTTTGAGAGTGGTTCTCTTGCGCCTTCTCAAATAGGAACTATTGTTCCGGATGGAGTATATCATGAGAAGAAGGAACCTTATGTGGTTCCTGAAGCAGAAATACCATTTGGTGTTGGTAATCATCCACCACTCCCTAATGCACAGGAGATTAAACAACTTACGCCTATAGTAGAGGCAGCTTCAACACCACAGTCACAAACTTCTCCAGTAGATACTCGAACTGGTTTTGAAAAGTTTGTCCAGTCTGATTTTTATAAAAAGCTTCAAGATCTTTTTGCAGGTATGTCGGCAGCACCGTCAGGCGGTTCTGGGTGGGATGCGCTTGCAAGTGGTGTGAAGCGTCTTAACGAAGGAGATAAACAAAGAGGGCAGGTTAATCAGACCGTCGAATATCTAAAATCTAAAGGGTACAGTGAAGAAGAGGCGCGGTTCATGGCTGGGAATAAAGATGCATTGAATGCTTTTCTATTACAAAAAGTGAACGGCGGTTATGATGCTAGATCTAAAGAAGAAATGGACCGCCTACGAGAAACAATAGATCTTAAAAATAGTGAAGCTATCAGTAGTAATACACTCCATGACATTGAACGTTTTATGAATTATATAGAAGAGAATGGTGATTGGGCTACGGGAAATCTTGCTGATTGGCAAGCTTCTTTTAAGGTTCCTCAACACCGTGATATGCGTTCACTGCTTGATTCCATTAAAAACCGTATAGGTATTGACCGTTTAGAAACGATGAGACGGTATTCACGCAATGGTGCTTCTGGTTTTGGTAACCTTACAGAAAGAGAGCTTGATATCTTAAAGAGCTATTTAGGAGAGATAAAGTACGACTTGGGTCATAAAGAGCTCTTGTTTAGGTTGAAAAAAATCCATCAGATTTTGGCTAAGATGAAATTAGACGTATTGAAATTGCTAGAAGACAGCAGCATTGAATTAACGCAAGAGAGTGTTGATAAGGTTACCTCACAGTCGCATTCTAAAGCTCCACAGCAAGGACATAGTGCAAATGCGCCTGTAGTAAAAAGTGCAGAAGAAATTGAAGCCTTACCGAAAGGAGCAGATTTTATTGTTATTGATGCCGATGGTAAAAGAATGACTATAAGAAAATAGGTTGTGTTTCATGTCTGAACTTAAGAATTATGATAAGTCACTTCTTCCTGAATGGGCTAGAAAGTATAAGGTTATTGGTATTGCTGAAGATGTTCAAAAGGAAACAAATTATCCTGAACTTAAGGATTATGATAAATCACGTCTCCCTGAGTGGGCTAGGAAATATAAAGTAATTGGTCCAGTTCAAGATATTCCAAATACTCAAGAAACATTCAAAGATTTTGCATTTGATGATAAAGATCTTACGTGGTGGGATGCTGTTAGAAGCCATGGTACATCTGGTCTTACAGCAGGGTACAGTGATGAGATACAAGCGGCGAATGAAGCAGGTTTTACGGATTATTGGCGTGGTGATAAGAAAGCAGTAGAGGTTTATAACAGAAGAGTAGCCAAGGAACGCGCTTACCAAAAAGCCTTGGAAGAGAAATATCCATGGTTGTCTTCTGGTGCTTATATTGCTGGTTCGATTTTACCAACATTAGCATCTTTGGGTATTCCCGCATTAAATTTTTTGCGAGCAGGCTCGACTTTAGGAAGTTTAGGTAGGGGAGCTATTGTTGGGGCAGGTTCTGGAGCTTTACATGGTTCTGGTGCAGGAAAAGGTTACAATGATACGGTGAATTCGGCATTAGCCGGTGGTGTTGGTGGGGCAGTTTTGACGCCGGTTGCTGCTTTAGGAGGTATGGGTATTTCTAAGGCAGTTCGTAGTTTAGGAAATGCTTTAAAGTCACCTCCTGTCGTGAGGAATTATTTTAATCCTGCTCGTAAAGAGGTTTCAAATAAAGCTTTGCGAGAAGTTGCCAAGCAACTTTACGATAATAAAACCCAAAAGATCACGGAACGTCTTAGCTCAGAACCTCAGGAAGTATTTTTGACAGATATTAATGAAAAACTACGACAGACTTTGTGGAATGCGTCTAAAACAAATGAAGATGTTTATAATCTCTTGAAACAAGCGCATGAGAAAAGATTAGGCGGTTCTGTTCAACGTCTTGATGATATGATGGAGCAGACGATTGTTCCATACCAGCATAGAGATACTTTAAGCAGGACACTTAAACGGCAAGGAAAAGAGGCTCATGATCATCTCTATGAACAAGCGAAGCAAATTCCAATAGGAAAAGAACATTATCCAGCTCTTAATAAACTTTTTGAAAATAAAGGGTTTCAAAGAGCTCTCAAAGAAGCTGTTAAGACTTTAGAGGAACACCCCCTCAGTATAAATCCTAGACGATTTTATAATAGAAAGTTTAGCAGTATAAACTATAAACCTACGATAGAGTTATTAGATCAAACCAAGAAGTCTCTTGATGATTTAATCGAAAAAAGTAAGAAACATGGCGATAACCAGAAGGTTTTAGGATACGAAATCCTCAAACAAGATTTAGTAAAAATAATGGATCAAATCTCTCCTACTTATCAAGCAGCGCGTGGTAGTGCAGCAAAATTCAAAAATTTTGCAGATAGTTTTGAGAAGGGTAGACAAGCTCTAGGCACGAAACTTGAAAAGAGTATTGAAAGGGATGCAGTTAAGGAAAATCTTTCTAAAGGGAATTGGACAAAACAAAATAATACCTATCAGATGGGTATGAGAAATGCCTTAGATGATTTACTCAGAAAAAGTGATGACCCTATTAATGAATTTTCTAAACTTTTAAAACAAAATCTTGCGTCTGAGAATCTTGAAAGGACCATAGGACCGGAACGGTTTTCTACTTTTAAAAAGGCAGTAGATCAGGAGCAATTCTATTCTGATGCAGCAAAAGAGGCTTTTAGCAAATTTGAAGGCACTCCTGAGTTTTCTGTTTTTGATGGAATTAATTTTTCAAATTTTTTGCATTGGCCAACTGAATCTCTAAAATTAGCACGAAACATATTTTTCCACCCGAATGCTCCAGAGGCGCTACGGGCAAGACAAGAGCTAGAGCGCGGTATAGCGAAGTTAGCAACTTTTGGCGTTAAAGGAATGGAGCGCAATGAAATTGCCAAATTGATTCAAAGTGCTTTGAAGTGGCATAAAGCCGGTGTGATAACGGATGAAGGCTTGAAGATTGTTTCTAGAGCTGTAGCAAAAGGGTTAGGTCCTAGTGCTTCAATAGAGTACGCGAAATGACCCGTTCTAGTCCTTCTGTTAATCAAGCGATACGGCAAACGGCAGCGCGTTATGGTTTGCCAGAGAGTTATTTGTACCGTGTTGCGCAAGTAGAAA
>NZ_JBHIOP010000015.1:0-9168 GCF_042195625.1 Bartonella sp. AP9QHHD
AATTTAAAGCACATCACAAGGACGCAAACGGTGTTGTTGTTCGTAAGTACCGTAAATCTCATCATTATATTTTTCGTCTGCTAAATCAGATAAAAGATCGTGGTAAGCATCACTTTCACGTACAAAGTAATAAACCTTACTATCCTCATGGAGATGTTCAATATTTTTTTCTACATATGCGTCTGCAATCTCTTCAGAGATATCTTCACAATTATTCTCAGAGGGATTTATACGAAAGATTTGGATTGCATCATCTACCTCATCAACAATGCTTAGAATTTGACTTGCATCAAGTGGTCCAGACTCTGCAATGTGTTGATCTTTATCGTAGGTAACTAATAAAATTTCATCAGAATTTATAAGAATTGGATTTTCCATAATTTTTCCTCCCTAACGCCTCTTGGCGATTGTTTGTGCGTGGTTTATGGAATATATATAATACGCATAATGCATACTTGTCAACAATAAAATATGCGTTATGTGTATTTTATTTTTAACGGTATAAAAATCTTGTAAGAAGATTTTTTCTAAATGACGATTCTCATGAAAGGGGAAGGTGAATGGTTATGAAAACAATAAAAAGTGATATAGAATTAGATAACAAAATAATGCATCTGGTTTCTACATTTAGTAATGAAAGAAAAAAAGCTTTTATTTTTTTTCTTCTGCATGCAGGCGATTTAAAAGGTGAAGAATTGTTTCTTTATCTGGTTGAGTTGTTTTTTGCAGTAGATTAATAATTTGCTCATCAACAGTTTGTTTTGTGGCAGGAATTGGAAAGGAGGGGCCTTCTCCCTCTCCAGTTAATAACCATCCTTCACTAATTCTAAATGCTTTTGCATATTTCGCAGATGCCCGTGATATTCCTCTTAATCCTTGTTCGTGCTGTATATAGCTAGAGTAGTTCCAGCCAAAATATCTAGCTGCTTCTTTAGCACTTCTAAAACCACGCGCTAAACGCGCTTTTATTAATCTAGCAGATTGGTCTATCGTGTTACTAAGCATTTTTATCTCCTTAATATATTCATATTGCATATAATTGGTATGCATTTCGACTTGACTTTTAAGTACTCATAATGCATATTATTTTTTATGGGAAAAATAGCAGTAAAACAGTTACGTAAAAATCTGAATTTAACTCTGAAAGAAATGGCAGTACGGTTAGGCGTCAACAAGTCAACAGTATGGCGTTGGGAAAAATATGGTGTTCCTTCAAGAGGAGCCGTTGCATATCTTCTCGAAGCGTTATGGAATGAACAATCTCCTCCAACGCCTTCTTTTGTCAAGGGTTCCACTGTTTGCATGAAGCCATGTGAACAAAATGAAATGTTGCAATCTCAATATGAAGAAAGAAAATAAAAATGGACAATTTCGCAGCGATGATTGTGCTTTTTATAGTCAATGTAATCATGTTTTTTGCTGGCTTTTACTTTTATAAAATGACGGAAACGCATGAAAAAGAGACAGATAAAATAATGGAAAACATAATACGTAAACAAAAAGATTTAATTCAAACACAAAAAGATTTAATGGAAAAAATTAACCGCTTTTAAGACTACTCTCCTCGAGTGGCAGTAAAAAGCTGGGCCAAAAAGTAGTTTCAAGTATTTCTTCTGCATGATTTGATGAAGTGTGTTCAATGATAAAAATTGGTGTGCTTACGATATCTGGTTTTAGGTGGCGAACTGTGAAAGAAAATTCTGTTTCTTCAGATGCATCTAAATTAAAAAAATCGAAGATCTCCTGTGTTTTTAAATCTGCTACAAAAAGACTTTTTAAGGGTATATACTTTTCATTTTCTGGTTCTAAATGCATTGGATATCTTCCCAAAAGAGCACCTTTATCAAACGCAAATGGGTTTTCGTTATATAACCGAAAATTATTTATTCTCATTGTTTGCTCTGTAGGATTTTTTATGATGCCATTTACCTCTATGAAGAAGTCTTTGTCATATTTGTATGCTGTTGACTCTTTCATAGTAACCTTCAACTTTGGACCTAAGTCTCGTATTTGTTTTTCTGCCCATAAAATGGAGACGTGCTCTTTTGCGGCTTCAGCTTGTTTTTTTAGCTGTTCTAATTGCCTTTCTATATTGTCTAAATCTTTTTGGCGGACTTTGTCTGCTTCTTTACGGTTTTTATTTCTTAAAATAAGAGCCACTAAAAGAGATGCAATAAATGACAAAAAACCTGTAAGAAATATCTTTATCCATTCTTGCATCATAACTCTCCCCACTTTTTTAGAATCGTTGAAAGGGTACTTTTTTACAAATTTTTTTTCAAGACAGGCAATCACAACACGCTTTGTCATGATGCACGCATAAACACACAACAATCTTAAGGGGGGATTATGATCACTAATTTATATTTAATGAAAGAAGGGGGCGCGCATGTCTAATGGTATGCCATGGATAAGATTCCATTTGTATGACTGGATAAGTGGTACAGATGGAATGACGTTAGAGCAAAGGGGCGCTTATATGACGCTTCTCGTTCGCATGTACGATAAAAAAGCACCAATTAAAGAAGATTTTGAAACGCTTGCACGTGCTTGCAATTGTTCGCAGAAAAAATTTGCAGCTATTGTCGAATACTTAATGAGGAATGATAAACTTGTTGAGACAGATAATGGATTGTGGAATACGCGCGTTGAAGAAGAGCTGAACGATTTTGCTGATAAAAAAGAGCACATATCGCAAGTTCGTAGTGAGGCTGGTAAAAAAGGTGCACAAGCAAAAAATAATACAAAACAACATGTTAATAATTTTGCTGAAGCAAATGACAAGCAAAACGTTTTTTTTGCTGAAGCAAACGCTAAGCAAAATCAAGCTATAAAGAACCAGAATAAGAATATATATAAAAAAACTAAAACTAACGTTTTAGCAAAAAAAGAAATTGGTTCTGAAAGTTTAGAAACAAACGAACAGGTTGACGAGCCAACAGAGGTTGCTGCTGTTGAGACCACATCAGAGCAAATCACAACGGGTGTAGAAAACCAACCTCCCATTCACGAGCAAGAGAACGTTCCCAAAAAAGCAAAACGAGCGCAAGCTAATCGCGGTTGTCGATTGCCTACGGATTTTGAACCCGATTACGATTTTGCAATCGAAGAGGGCTTGCCTCCAGAGCGCGTGAAAGTCGAAATTGCAAAGTTTCGAGATTTTTGGAAAGCCTGTGCAGGAAAGAATGCTATCAAACGTGATTGGCAAGCAACATGGAGAAACTGGGTGCGAAAGGCTATCGAGGTTTTAGAGAAAACGAAAAACACGAACAACAATGGTGGAAACAATGGAAACTTTTCAAAAGATCAAAGAACTCGTGGTGGTACCGGAGAGACAATCCGTAATCTTATCGGTGCAACACAGCTTAGTGACGCCTCTACAAGATACCGTGCAACAGATAGAGCAATGTGTAACTCTGGAGTTCCCATGGACCTTGAGAAATGGCATTCAATTGACAAAAACCCTAGAGAAACAAGCTTTAGAAGCTTATCAGACTGTTCAAAACTTACTTACCGTGAAAGCGTCTGTTGAAGACATAGCAGAGGCTCTTGATGTGCTTGAAGGTGGTTTGACAATGCAAAAAGTTTCGAATGTAGAAGCGCGTGCAAAGGCTTATATCGCAGCTCTTAACGGCATTTCACTCTGGTCTTTATTGCAAGCTGTTAAAAATCTTATACGTGGTGAAGCAAAAGGCATGTCCACAACATTTGTGCCCTCATGCGCTGATCTAGCGCAGTATTGTCGTGATTTAGAAAGCAGGCTTTATGGTGTTGCTGAGAGAGTTTTTACAGCAGTTGAAAATACGCGTAACCTAGCCTTAGGAGGCAAGCGCATTTCATTCATGAGAATAGGCAAGCCTAGTGAAGAGCAACATAACAGTAGCAATTCTAAAGCGGCTTAAAACAGCAAACTAGTGAAAAGTGCTGATCATTTTACGATTAGATATGCATTTAAATCGATAAAAAAGCACCTTACAAAGCGATTTAAAGATTTTATGATAGGGAATCAACATCTGCAATATAAAACGCTCTGTATGATCAAATTTGAGGTAAATAGACCAATTGGTAAAATTAGGATTAAAGCATGTTCATTTTTAAACATTTATTCTTAACAATCCGTAAACAACCCATGCGAAAAAAGTGGGTTGCAACAGCTGTTGGTTATGTTCCTTGGGGGGACGGAGCAGAGGAGTATTTTTACAACCTCTACGAATATGAAGACGGTACAAGAGAGTGTGAAAAGTTTGATGGCGGCCAGTATTATACCACACCAGAAAATGCGGATTTTAGTACCAAAGCGCAAGTGAAAGCTTGGATATATGGGGGTGGTCTTCCGAAAAGCGTTCTCAATTACGAACCTCTTATAGATGAGATCAATAAAGAGATCAAAAAATTATCGAAAACCGCAGGAAATAAATATGTTTACAGATAAACAGCTAAGAGCCTTGTTTGGCATTATAACTTTTATATTTTTATGTTTTTTAGGAATTAAAAAAAATCCCTACTTTATTCAAAGTATTTTGANTTTTAAAACTAATAAGTGTAGCGCTTGTCGTTTTAATTTTCCCAAGTAGTTATAAAGAAACGGTTTCTTTGCCTATTATTTCTAAGTACGTGGAGTACAAGCTTTCTTTTCCATTGGATACTGTACTTTGGTACTCAGATATTGCTCTTTGGTATTCCTTTTTAGTCTGTGTATTTTTCCTTATGTTACGTACACGCAGTTTAATAAACATATCTATTTACACACTACAGTGCTCAGTTAAAAAGCTATAGTAAAATTTCCGATTTTATAAAACTGTTTAGATTAAATGGCGTTGTCTCTTCTCAACGTTCATAGATGAAATCAACAAGAGCATAAAAAACTATCGTGGGCTGCTTGATTTTAAAGAACATGACCTCTAGGTGTGAAGAAAGATGGGCTAAGTCTTTCTAAAAATGCCCTACTTGCTCTAAAGGTGAAATATGTGGGATTGGGCTGTTATGCCGAGCTTGCCACAAATCATGCTTTTGTTGCAATTTAAGCCAGAATTCCGCATCATTTAAACCCGCTTTTTCTAACCGTAAAGCTAAGTTAATACTAATCGCCGCATGGCAGTTTAAGACGCGGGATAAAGTTAAACGTGCAACGCCAAGACGATTTGCAGCTTCTGTTACTGTTAACCCTAATTCATCAAGCAATTCTTCTTTCAAAATGCCGCCAGGGTGTGGAGGATTGTACATCATAATAACACCTCAAAACTCAATGGTAATCTTGATAATCAACCAGTTCAACGTCTGTCCCAATGAAACGAAAAGTAACACGCCAATTTCCATTGACACGCATTGACCAGTAACCTTTTAAATCGCCCGTAAGCGCATGTAGACGATACGATTTAAGAGTAACTTGTTCAGGCGCGGATATTGTATCTAAAATTACTAAAATGTTTGCTAATTTTTTAGCATGCGCGGGTTGTATGCCTTTGCAGACTCCTCTTTCAAAGAATAATTTCAACCCTTTATGCTTAAAACTAACGATTGCCATATATACCCTCTTGATACTTGATACTATACACCATGCATTTATGTCAATTGATTATTTATCAAAGAGCATATTAAACATAATTTTATATGTTAAAAAACAATAATATCATTTTGAAATAATTGAAAAAATATGCAAATCATGCTAGGATTTTGTATGTATTAAAATACAAATTTAAGGTAAGAAAAAACATGCTAAATAAAGTGATGTTAATCGGGCGTTTAGGTGCTGATCCCGAAAGCAAAACAATGAATTCTAGAACAGAAGTAGTCAATTTTCGTATGGCAACTTCTGAGAGCTATACAGATAAAAATACTCATCAAAAAGTAGAGAAAACTGAATGGCATTCAGTTGTGATTTTTAATCCACATTTGGCAAAAATTGCACTTCAATATCTAAACAAAGGTTCAAAAGTTTACGTAGAAGGAAAATTACAGACACGCAAATGGCAAGATAAAAATGGGCATGACCGTTACACAACAGAGATTGTTTTACCACAATTCAAAGGCGAGTTGTATTTGCTTGATGTAAAGAAAGATCAATCTGCCCCTTCTTCCGTTACTTCTCAACATTATGCTATCGCTTCAGGTGCTGCTGATCATAGTGCATCTCTTAATGACAGCATACCATTTTGATTGATAAAATATAACAAAGAGAAACATGTGGGCTCCCACAGATTAGGGGATGTATGAAGAAGAAAGATGCTTACATTTCACAAGTGAAAGTACGTCAAGATCCTGTTAATCAATTGGCAATTGAAATGCGTGCTAAACGCTTTGGTTTGACTATTGAAGAGGCTAAAAATCCGCTTGCTGGTACTTATGTTGGGCGGCTGTGTTTGCAAGGCATGCTTACTCAAGACCAGTATGATGCTGCGCAAAAATATCTTGAAGTGAAAAATGACTATTTGTGTGCAAAAGGTTTACCAAGCGCTGTTTATGACGAAATACCATCATCTTCTGATGACAAAGCAAGAGAAAAATGGGTTGAATTTGCAACAGAACAGTTTTCTAATATGCAAGAGGCGATAAAAGAAACACAACATCTCTATAGACAGTATAATCTTTATGCAGCAATACAATATATTGTTGTCGAAGACCAAACATTACCACATCTTGTGAATTCATTGCGGGTCGCTCTTAACGCGCTTCATAAATATTTTGACAGAAAAACTAAATGGTAAATGTTGTATGTTGTTTCTTTCGCTATGACGCGAAACGTTTTTCTGTACAATTCGTTGTATTTGTATTACAGTGAATACAAATATGAGGATTGTGTTATGACGATATCTATTCGATTGCCAAGTGATCTCGAAACACGTTTGAATAATTTAGCTGCTAAGACAGGACGTACAAAGTCTTTTTATTTACGCGAGATTATTGAACATGGAATAGAGGAAGCAGAGGATTATTATTTAGCTTCACAAGTAAGAGAGCGCGTTCGAAGGGGAGAGGGTACTTTTTATAGCTCTGAAGAGGTGAGGAAAGAGCTTGGCTTGGACGATTAGGTGTTAGAAAACTGAAGCAAAGTCTGGACAAATATTTTTCACAAAAGCGCATAATCGTATTGGTTTATAACAAATATTCTACCAAATGCTCGTAGGATTTGTTGTAATGAAAATCTTTATTTTCGAAAATTGTCTCCTGCTTTTCGATATGAAATTGTTTGTATTCTTCCTTTATAGCTTTTTTCAGTGCATTCACCTTTTCTTCACCGAAGATAATTTGTAGTTTCTCTCTTGAATTTATTATATTTACGAGCATATCCCAATAGATAAATCTATTATAGCATTTTTTACTTGCTGATTTAATTTGTTCTATTGTTCCTAATTTATAAGTTTTCTCAAATGTTGGAATATTTTCAGAAATGTATAGATTATAATTATCTTTTTCATTTATGAGTTCTTTATCTTTCTCTTTACACTCATTTACCTTCCATTTTACCTCTTCGGTATAACGGTCTTCATCTAAAGAAATATATCCTTCTGTAACAGTTTCAAGAAGACGCTTATAATGAATAAAAATTTCTCTTGCTATTCTATAGTCATCCGAAATGTCATACAACAATGTCAGTAAATATTTTTTTATCCCTACTAGGCATTCATACTTAGGAGGCAAATGCCATGATTTCAGTATTTCTTCTATCTCTTCGTATTCTGTATTTTTAGACATTTCATCCCAGTAGATGTCAAGCGATTTATCATTTTTATAAAACCCATGTAACGCTTGTTTTTCGTACTCGGCTATGATCATATCATCAACCACATATAACCACCAATGCAACAAAAACATTGTAGGTTTATGACATGTTTTTTCTGTAAGGGGATCTACGATTTTTTCAACAACTATCCCGTTTTTTTTCATGAGTCGCATTGTTTTTAGATAGCTTTTCTTAAAAGCTATGTGTTTCTTGAATACATTGATTTTTTCGCAATGCTCAGCAGAAGGTTCTGTTTCCAAAGCTTTCTTATAGAGAAACGGTATTTCTTTATATCCTTGAGTACAGATCTCTTTTATGATGGGATGGTGATGTTCATAATCTTCACCTATCATTATGGGATCTTTTATTCTTAGTATATCCTTTTCCCACTGTTTAATTTCTTTATTCCATTGCCTAATCCATTTTTGCGATATTTTTCGAGTTTTTTTTAAAAGACTTTTATCCCATTTCGTAATTTGTTCTTTGTATATTTCTATTTCTCGATTTTTCTGTTCCTGAAGTAACTCGAATTGTTCTTCATAGTCATTTATTCTTAAATAGCTCCTAAAAGACAGTAAAGTTGCTATTATTAGTAATATGTTCACTGAGAATTCAAAATATAAAAACACATCGATTATTATGATTAATAAAATCGTATTTTCGAATCCTACATTCCAACCTTTCTCTCCTACCTTCGAAATGTAGTAGATCATATTTGCTGCTATTAATATTCCTCCTATGACTATAATTATTTCCATTATTCCCCCCACTTTTTGCTAATCAATAATTTAGTGCTTCCGTATAATTGATTCGTTTAGAGGATACAATTGTGAGTTATTGGGTGCTAAAGATACTAGATTTAGGTGAAAAAAATAAAAAATACACAATATAGTGATTTTTTTTGTTGACAGGATATGAAAAATAGTGTTTTATGGCATTGCTGTACTAGTCGAATTGTGTCTAGAATTACGGTAAAGGTATAACCTTTCTTATAAGTTTATATGATTGTTCAGAGCCCTGCTTTTGCGGGGTTTTTTTATTGTCTTGTTTACAAAAAGAAACACACATGAAAACCACTGAAAAACTTGCAAAAAGAACGCCCCCAAAGGCAGGTCAAGGGCGGGTAAAAGGTGTGCCAAATAAAACGACACGTATTTTGAAAGAAGCAGTGCTTAAGGCAGCAGAGCGCGCTGGTAAGAAATATGGTGATGATGGTTTGGTCTCTTATCTAGAAAAACAGGCAATCAAATGCCCCGCTGCTTATTTGGCATTGTTGGGGAAGATTTTGCCTCTTCAAGTGACAGGGGAAGATGGGGGCGCCATTAAGATGATAACGCGTGTGGAAATCGCGCCTTTAGTTCATGACAACACGACAGATTAATATTGTTCCAAAGCTTATACCGATTTTTACAGATAAGGCTTTGGTGCGTGCTGCTTGGGGTGGACGA
>NZ_JBHIOP010000016.1:0-7947 GCF_042195625.1 Bartonella sp. AP9QHHD
CAATTCCAAGATTTGGTAGTGATGATGATTATTTTCGTGATGAGTATGAGGATGTTGCGTAAATAAAATAGCAGGTGCGGGGGGCTGCTTTTTAAAAATAAAGAAACCGTATGTTACATTAAGCACTAAAAAATCATAAAATTGAAATAATTATCTATATAGGTATATAAATAATCGTGAATAAAATAAAACGTATCATGTAGCCATAAAGCGTTTTATAGATAAAAATATTGGAGGGGGTAATGGACACTCTATCTACTAATAAATTAAATAAAAAAGAGAAAAATCCAAATTCCAAACAATCAATTTTAATAACTATAATACGTAGAGTGTTTTCTATCGTTTATAAAATATTACATAAGATATTGAAAACGTGCCTTTTTTCCTTTTCCTTTTTCTTTTGCTTATTCGTAAACCGGTTATTATTTTAACAGAGTTTATAGCAGGGGGGAGTTTGCTGGTGCTATTTATTTTTTTTACTGGATATGTAGCGGGCTCTGCACCTTTTGAACACCAAACAGCAATGGTCATTGGTTATATAGTTTTGATATTTCTAAGTTTAGCTGTCAATTGGGGGTACGATACGCTCCTATTACGGTTAGCTCCTCCCGGTTCTGATCTTATGCTTTTCAAGTAAAAGCTTATTAGAGAATGTTCATCAAGCTCTCCAATACGATAGAATGGTACTAACAAGAGCTAGTACAAAGAGGATGTATTTTAGGTTGTTTCTGTTTTAAAGCTTGCGCTAAATCATAATTTGTTTGCATAGCTAGCCAAGCACGTGCAGTACTCACACCAGCCATTTCAAGCCTAATAGCGAGATTGGGACTAATAGCAGCTTTCCCATTTAAAACCCTAGAAAAAGCTACACGAGACATACCAAGCCGTTCAGCTGTTTCGGTAACAGATAAACCAAGCTCTACGATTACATCTTCACGCAAGAGTTCTCCAGGATGTGGAGGGTTTTTCATCATTTTTTATCTCTCCTTATTCAATGATAATCTAGATAATCAACTAATTCGATATCTATACCAACAAAACGGAATATTACACGCCAATTTCCATTTACAGTAATTGACCAATACCCCTTAAGATCACCTTTTAGAGGATGCAATCGAAAGGACGGATAGTTCAAATCATTTGGTGATATAGCTACATCAAGAGCACCTAGAATACGTCTTAACTTTTGAGTATGAGCAGACTGAATTCCTTTTGTAGTACCAGTAGTGTAGAAGGCTTCAAGCCCTTTATGTTTAAATCCCAAAATCATGTTTCACTGTAATGTGTATCGTTATAAAATACAAGAAGAAATTGTTCAGTTAAGCCACCAATGTTACCATTATTGGTAACATTGTGAAGCGTAACTACTATGCTTTTATTAATTTTTTATTCTCTCTTCTGTATCTGTATATTTTAAGCATCAAAAATGCCTGCTAAAGCAGATTTTGAATTGATGAGGGTGTTGTAGCCTCTTATTTTATGGATAAATGGAGCTAATTATTTTTTCATCTAAGATAATCTTCAAGATCTATTTGATTACTAATGTCCATTTCTAAAGGTTTTCTATTCTCATATACACCTTGAATGCCGGCTGCTTTCATGCGATTTTTTAAGTTCTTTCTAAGAGCTATTTTGTGGATTTTAGCACTACCTTTCCAACCAAGGTTTGGGTTGAGACGGTAGGATCTGTTAATACCAATACGAGGACCTTCCAAAAGAAGATCCATAGCTATTAGTCTTTTTACGCTTCGATTAAAGTGATGTCTGGTAATACCAACTTTTTTAGCCAATTCCGTTTGATTGACGACTAATAGATTTTCGAAATCAAGACGAGAAGCCAGAATGAAAAACACCTTGAGATCATATCCGTTTAAATTACTTTTCGCTATTATAGCCATCGGATGTTGAGGCATTGCAATCCATTCCTTTTCAAATCCATTTTTGCTTTTTAGGTACAACACAAACAACAAAATCGTCCATAACCTTCCCTATTTTACAATCTATTTGGTATATTTTTTTATCCACGTAGTTAAAAAATCAAATGTTTTTTTCATACTATAAGGTGCTGTTTAAGCACCCCTAAAAGCTCCCCTTCTAATCATGATTTCGGAGCCGCGTGAGATGGACGAAACAAGACGTTAGGTTCTTTGTCAAGGACGCCGTTAGGCGCCACGTAGTGGCTTCCTTGACACTAAGAACCAAGACTTGTTAGTCCTCTCATTAAAAGCGGATCTGATGTCATGATTTTGGTGAGCGTACGGAGAGTTTGAGAGGCGGATAGCCTCTCATTTTATTGATTATGGACGAACGAAGTGAGTTCTATTTAGGAGATATTATTATTTAGGGGCAAATCTATTTTTGTTAGCAAGAGCCCTTAAATCCTTTCTTCTGAAATATATAGCACGTCCGCAACGAATAGGGGGCTGCCCTTGCATTAGAATGATCTGTTCGTCTTTTCGCATTTCTTGGGTAATTTCATGAGGATAAATTAAAGGTCTCTGCTGGGTGTTTACATTTTCTGTTCCTCTTGTATGGAATGCTCCTTGAGGTTTTCTTGAATTTTTCACTTCAACAGTCATTTTACCGCATGCCTTTGATATATTTTCAGCCGTTTTAATATCTTTAATAGCGGCATAACTTACAAAAGCACAACTTTCAAACCATGCCATAGCACCTGATGAACCAAAGTGACGTTCAATTTGTCCTACAGATTGGTAAAAGAGCATGAGAGATATTCCATACTTACGCCCACGGTCACGAGCTTCTTCTAAGATGTTCATATATCCTAACAGATCAATCTCATCTAAAACAAAGAGGACTCTTTTTGCATAATTACCATTAGCAGCTTCCATAGCTTTGAGAAGAGAACCGACAAGAATGCGTCCCACACCAGGGTAAGATTTTAGAATTTTGGACGGAATATTCAAAAAGATATCGATATTTCCTTTTGCGATATCAGTTGTTTTAAAGTCGTCACCACTTATAAGGTCGGCATAATTATCAAGGGAAAGCCATTGGGTATCTTTAGAAGCAGTAGCATAAACACCAGAGAAAGTTTGCGGTGCCATATTGGTAAAGACCCCAAGGGTTTCACGGATAAATTGCGATGAAGAACTTGATTGTATTGATTGCAATTTTCCAATAACCGATGGTTCTGGTTCCGATACAATCATACGAAGTGTTTTTAAGTTTTTTGCCTCTAACTTGTACTCATCAGAAAAGACGATATGTGCAAGTAGTCCTGTTAATAAATTATGTGCGTGTGATACAAAGAATTGATCGGTTGAAGTTGATTTATGGTTTTCGGAAAGAAGGAGTCTAGCAATTTCAACTAAACCCGCTTCCCTTTCATAGGCTGGAATGCTTTCATCTAATAACCAATCTAAAGGATTAAAAGTTTTTGTTGAAGTTCCATGAGGAGAAATAACATGTACGGTATTTTTGTTTAATTTTTGTCGTGCTTCTTCAACGATTGGAGCGATTTCAGTTGAAGGATCAAAAACGATCAGTGGACCGGAATATTTGAGACAAGTTGGAATAACATTGCTGGTTGTTTTATAACCACCAGAACCAGCAAAAAATAACATATGAGTTGAATCAAAATCAAGTTTGTATGTTAACAATGGCTGGCTACCACCTTTCCCCCATGTTGTTTTGTCTTTGGGATTAAATTGGACATCTTTAACAACATCTTCGTCGACTCTATAGCGCTCTCCTATAACTACTTCACCATCACTTGGAAAGATCATTTCAAGTTGTTTTATATTCATCCATTGAGCGCTGCCGAAAATCGTATTTTTTAATTTTTTCAAAGGTGATGTTTTTGGCAATGATAGATTCATCGTGAAACCAAGGATAATAATACCAATGATTGAACCGCTCAAAACCATCCTATCAAAGAAAGGAAAAACATCAGCCCATGTCATGTTATTTTGTCCTACATAAGGACTTAGTCTTATATATTCATTTATACTGTAGTAGGCAGCAAAAAGACAAAAGGAGATTAATGATGCTATGGTGATATTTTTTCTTATATGTCTTTTTTGTAATAGAATAAATGAAGAACATGAAAGTGCAATAAGGACGAGAATATCGAGAGGTTTTGAACGAACAAACCAATAAGCATCTTGGGTAGTACCATTTTCTGTAATTTCATTTATTGTTATATTTACAAGAAAAAGAATTATGATTGAAAAGAGGAAAGGGCATATTAAAAATATGATTTGTTTACGATCTAGGTTGTTTATCATTTTGACCCCGCGTATCAGCAAAAGCATGCTGTCCTATTTTTTGTAAATTTTTATATTCATTTGAATTTGTATCAAGTTTTGCAGCATGAATTAAACATCCTAAAATAAAAGACTTATCAGCATTTTTAAGACCAGCCTTTATGACAAGACCGCCTAGAATAATTTTTTCACGTGCATCTTTACGTCTTATTTCATCACTCAAAAATCTCCTCCTTTTTTCAATGCGTCTTAGTGATTTTATAGAGTTACCAAGATTATTCAGTTTTTTGCTGTTCTTTTTGAAATCGGTCTTTAATCTCCTCGAAAATATTTTTCCATTGATCGTTTGTTATATTTAATTCTGTTAATCCCGCTTCTGCTGCTAATAGTGCAATTTTTTCTCCTTCTTGTTTTTTAGCAGCTTTAATTCTTTCAAGAAGTTTTTTACTTTTTTCTTCCAGAGCTTTTTTTTCTTCCATAAGTTTTTCTAAAGATTTACGTGACATTTCAAACTCTCTTTTATTTTTTAATATTTATTTTTACTTAACAGAATAAATCTCCAATAACAATACTTAATAGTGCGCATTTATGCGCTCCTGAAAATGTCTTTTTTTCAAAAGATTTTTGAAGGCGCAATTATACGTTTTAAAGTAAAACGTTTTATGCTATAGATTATTTCTGTGAAATAAACACAATTTTTGGTAATTGTATCTTATGGCGAGTACGCATTTACAAGCTAAAATTATTGGTGCTGGAAAATCAGCAATTTCGGCTGCTGCCTATCGTCATAGGACAAGGATGTTTGATGAGTTAGAAGGATCTCATACGCATAGATATGATAAAGATAGGGACCTTGTACATTCAGAAATGAATATTCCAGAAGGTTCTCCAAAATGGATTACACAACAACTCAGTTATTTTGATACAAATGATAAAAAAAGTGAATGGCTGTGGAACACTGTGCAAAATAGTGAGCGCGTGAATGGACAGTTAGCAAGAGAAATAGTTATAGCGTTGCCATTAGAGTTATCACGAGATCAAAATATTTCTCTTGTACGAGACTTTGTAAAAGAAAACTTTGCATCACGTGGACTTGTTTCTGATTGGGTTTATCATGACAAGGAAGGAAATCCACATGTGCATATTATGCATACTTTACGTCCCGTTGTAGAGAATGGTTTTGGTCCCAAAAAAATAGCTGTCTTAAATGAAGATGGAACAGTAAAAAAATCTCTTGTTACTATTCGTGATAGACAAGGGAATGCTATAAGAAAAGAAGAGCGTATAGTTTATGAAACCGTCATAGGTCATAAAGATGCATTGAAGGATTTACGCAACTCATGGGGTGAGATTGCAACGATGCATCTTGCACTTGCAGGTCATGATATAAAAGTAGATATGCGTTCTTACAAAGAGCGTGGTTTATCTATAGAGCCAACCATTCATTTGGGTCAATCTGCTCATGCAATGAGTAAAAAAGGACTTGCTAGCAATGCGGTACAAGCTAATGAAAAAATAAAACAGAGATCTGTAGAGAAAATTAAAGAAAACCCTAATGAAGTATTGAAGTTGATTTCATTTGAGAAGTCGACATTTAATCGTGGTGATCTTGCTAAGATCATTAATCGATATGTTGATAATTCAAATGACTTTAATGATATTATGGTGCGTTTAGAACAAAGCAATAACCTGATTAAAATTAAAGATCATTCCAATCCTCATAAGATCATTTATTCAACAAAAGAAATATTAAAAAATGAATATGATATGGAGCGGTGTGTTGTTTCGTTGTTTCAAACGACAGGACACGGTGTAAGAGATAAACAGGTTTTAGAGGCAATAAAGTCTGTTGAGAATAAAGATAAGAGTAATAGATTTAAATTTTCAGAAGAACAAAGATTAGCCGTTCAGCATATTACAGATGATAAAGGTATTGCGGCGGTTGTTGGTTATGCAGGTGCTGGAAAATCCACTCTATTGGAAGCCGCAAATATTGCGTGGGTTAATAGTGGGAAGCGTGTATTTGGAGCAGCTCTTGCGGGTAAGGCTGCGGAAGGTCTTGAAGAGTCTTCAAAGATAAAAAGTAAAACTCTTGCTGCGTGGGAATTAGCGTGGAAAAATAAGAAAGATGAATTACGGGTTGGTGATGTTTTTGTCATTGATGAAGCTGGAATGGTTTCTTCAAAACAACTTTCGCATTTTGTCCAAAAAGTTGAAAAAGCAGGCGCAAAAATTGTTCTTGTTGGTGATAATATGCAGTTGCAACCCATTGCGGCTGGAGCGGCATTTCGTGCTGTAGTTGATAATATTGGTTATGTAGAATTATCCGGTATTAGGAGACAAAAAGAAGAATGGGGGCAAGATGCATCACGACAGTTTGCACGTGGACAAGTAAAGGAAGCTTTAGATCATTATAAAAATAGAGGATTCATTCGTGAGATTAAAACGCGTGACCAAGCCATAAATACTCTTGTTAAAGATTGGATAGATACACGAAGGAAAGTAGAACAAAAATGTGAGGAAGAAGGAAAAACTTTACGGGGTGACGAATTACTTGTTCTTGCTCATACAAATGCGTCTGTAAAAAAATTAAATGAAGAAATTCGTACCGCTCTTAAAGATGCTCGTTTACTTAAATTTGAAGATAGTACAAGCGTCACAAATTTTGATACTCTTAAGGGGCGTAGGGAATTTGTTGTTGGTGACAGAATTATCTTTCTTGAAAATGCTCAATTTGAAGAAAGATATGCCCCAGAATTAGGAAAGCAAAAAGTTAAAAATGGTATGTTGGGAACTGTTTTGTCTACACAAAATGAAAGAGGAAAACCGCTTTTAAAAGTGCGTCTTGACTCTGGTAAGGAGGTTGTTTTCTCCAATCAGACTTATCAAAATATTGATCATGGATATGCGGCTACAGTTCATAAGAGTCAAGGAGTTACCGTTGATAATGTCTTTGTTTTAGCCTCTTCATCTATGGATCAACATCTCTCCTATGTTGCAATGTCTCGCCATAGGCATCAGTCACATCTTTATGTAGCCGAAGAGGATTTTAAAAGCGTTCGATTACACGAACACAAACAGGTTAAAGGTACAATCACTGGTGAACTTGTTGAGGCTGGGTATGTTTCTTTTAGTGAAACAGCCAAAACCAAAACACCTTATGCGGATATAGCAACTTTCCGTGGAATTGAACGTGTTTATGGTGTAAATCTTCCCTCTGCGATAGATGGGGCTCGTATTGAGCTTGGTGATAAGATATCACTTCGTCAAGATAAAGAAACTATTGTTGTTAATAATAAAGAAATTAAAAGAAATGTTTTTAATGTTGATTTAATAGAACGCGGTGATCCTTCTTTTGTTGATGCTATCAAGCGGTCTGATCATGCCAATACCTATGAGAAATTGGTAGCAGCTTTTTCTAGATCTGGTGTCAAGACAACCACTCTCGATTTTTCTGAATCTCCTGATTATCGGGATTATATTGCCAAATTTACAGAAAATAGAGGAATTGATGTTTCTCAAGGTTTAGGGGAAAAAATTGCTTCTTATGTTGATTGTAATAAAGAATGGTTACAAAAACAAAAAAAGAAGATTGAATCCCTTTGGGATAGAGCAAAGACAAGTTTTTCAAAACTTCAAAAACAAGAGCACAATGTTGAACAATCGCAAAGAGATTTGAATAGGGTTTCGAAAGAAACAGAAAAAGCCCCATACCTTG
>NZ_JBHIOP010000017.1:0-3162 GCF_042195625.1 Bartonella sp. AP9QHHD
AAATTGTGGGTAATCTTTGGCAATTTCGTCGTTATAAAGAATGTCTACTTCACGATCAGCCAATTGATAGCTTGCCATATGATCATTCTCATTGATTTTCTCGGTTGACCAACCTAAGCTTTTCAAAAGTGCATGAGCACTTTCCATGGTGAGACGATCATCATTGTCATCCACTTCATCCACTTCCTCTGCCACTTCAACAGAAGTTGTTTTAGAAGCAACAGATGCTATTTGCGGATCCAAGCTCAAAATCGGTGCATTTTTCGGAAAACCTGCTCGATAACCCCGTGCAAGAGTGAGGAGATTATCAATTCTATATTTTGAGATTTCTTCCACAAAACCTAAAGAATTTCCCTTTCTAAAATTCTCCTTATAAGATTTGAGCTTTTCAACATCCCCAATCAAAACAAGCGCAATAAGGTGACGCGCTACAAGATCAAGTTCACTGTCTGGGGAAAAAGCCGCATAATCATAAATGATTTGATTAACATTTTGCCGATCTGCCCATTCAAGTATATCTGTACAAATCTCCTTTAGCTTGCCTCTATCCAATTCAGTACTAGAAACTGTATAAACTTCTTCTGCTTCTTTGAGGGCTATATATTGAGGCATATTATAGAAAATTTCTCTATGAGCAGTGGAAAAACCAAGTGTTGAAAGGGAAGCCTTAAATGCAACAATTGGCTCTTCTTCATCACTTTGAAGACTGTACATTATATTGATGATACGGTCTTTACTGATAAAATAGGTATTACGATCATAGTTTTTATCACGATAAACTGTCCAACCCATTTCTTTTAATTGCTCAGCAACCTTATTGAAAGTAATCAAAGCTTTCGGACCAAGGTGTGCTTCTGCTGCTTCTCGCTCATTAAGGATTTTCAGATGTTTTTCAGAAAATTCAACGGCATGGTTAACATATTTTTTTACTTCATTATCATCCAAATGTTCAGAAATCGTACCTGCTTTTAGAAAACTTTGATAAGATTTCAGGATATCAATTCGACCTGTCAACGCTAAACAAGCCAAATGCCAGACTATATCTATATTGTAGCTATACTTTTGAACACGTGTTTTGCTTTCTATTGATGCTTGTAAATCTTGGGCGCGTGCCCATTGTATTATCCGCTCAGAGATTTTTATCAAATCTTCCTCATTCAACGTCTCTACACAAATATCAATCCCTTTATCAAAACCGCTAAAAATCCCTCCCCCAATCGTATTAAAAGACTGATAAATATCCGTAGGTCGTATCCAATTATATTCTCCCCTATAGTGAATATATTCGCAAGCTACAGAAATCTCTTCGTTAGAGATCTCAGCTTCAAGACGGACATTGTAATTGTTATGGAGATGTACAAAACCAAAATCAAACTGAATAAAGCGATCTGGCAAAGAGAGCCACATTTTTCCAGGTTCCGTAGAAAACCACCCTTGGGTTTTAAGAATACGGCTTGCTGCAGTAAGGCTTATCGAGCGCTGTTTGGGCTTTTTACGCGTTAGAATATCGTCTAACTCCCCATTTTTATAAGCTTGCGCAAAAAGAATGAGGCGCTCATACCGCGTCATCGCTTTGTAATCTGCAAATTCTGGTACATGTAATTGAGGTGCCGGCTTATCAGACCTTAAAGCATCAATATCGCCAAGCAATGCTTGTGCAACAGCAGAATGATTGGCGGCTTCTTCACGCAATTTTTGTTCAATATTCTGCGTTTGTGCCCAAAAGATTACTTTGTTTAAAACAGCTTCGATATGACTTTCTGAAAGATTCTGTGCCACAATTCCGAAATTTTCTTCTGCATAAATCAACGTATCACCATATTCATAGCGCGACTGTTCGCCATTATCATATTCCTCAGCAAGACAATAAGCGGCGGTGGTAAGAGCAACTGATAGCCGCAACCTTCCACCATCCTCTCCATAATCTACAACATCATAGAGAATGCGTATTATACGATCGGAGAAATGATAATAAGCAAATGTATCTCCAACTTCATCGCGATAAATCTCCCAGCCCAATCTTTTTAAAATCTCTGTTACGTCTTTCGTTTTCATTATGCTTCACTTCCCTTTTAAATAGCTTGGATGTCGATCAACTCCATGGTGCAGTGTCCCCTCATTCCACTTCTTATCTAGCTGATTTTTAGCCCAATTCTTGTTAAATTTATCTAATTCTTTCTCCAATTCTTTTACACTGCCTTTAAAATTATCTATAGTACCTTTAAGATCTTTTTGATATTGATCAAATTTTTCTTTATTTTGCTTAAGATACTTTTCAGCTTCAGAACCACAAAATTTTATGCTTCCTGTTGTTTTACATATTTCTCTTAAACCTTTCTGCCCTTTACTTAATTTGGCTTTACCTGTTTTCGTCTCATCAAACGCTGGTTTTCCATCCTTAATAAATGTGTTATCGGGACGTGTTCTTACCTTAATTGTGCCTTTATCTGTCGTAATTTCAATTTCAATCGTTAATTCTTTTTCGCTGGGTGAAAATCCTTCCTCCTTTAATTTTTGTTTTTTCTCATCGCGTTTTTTGTCATGATGTTCCCTAGCTTTATTAAGCTTTTTACCTTTTCCATCATTGTCATCGTCATTATTGTTTTGTGGGTCTTTAGCATTCGCCTGAGAAGCTTTGTTTTTTTCTTCTTGTGAGTTTTGATTTGTTTTTTCGCTATCTTCTTCTCCATTTTTTGATGCAAACCAATAGGCAAGAAAATCAGCTATAGCGGTTCTATTGTTAGGAGATTGAACAATAGTTGCTCCACCAGCCATAAAAAGAGACAGAGCTGCCAACTCTTGTGGCGTAAGCGACACAATGAACGCTACAGCAGCTGCTACCGCAGGAAGAAAATTATTTTCGGCAGCATTACCTGCGGCATCAGCGCCAGTATTGACATCACCACCAGCAAGGGCAGCAGCAAAGCCCCCCGCTATGCGCGCGATATCAATGGCATGATCATTAAAATCAGAAAACTGTGCTTCAATCTTTGCATTGATACGCGCTTGTTCTTCTGCCGTTGGAACACGACCATCCAATGCTGCTATTTCTTTTTGTATAAAATTTTTGGTCGACAGTTTAAACTGGAGCATAGCAGTGGCTTCGCCCACAGCACCCCCCACAGCACCGGCTGTGCAAGCACCGCTCGCAACAGCGCCTTT
>NZ_JBHIOP010000018.1:0-3962 GCF_042195625.1 Bartonella sp. AP9QHHD
CTTTATCACAAGGCTTTTACAATCAAAGCTCATAAAACCAGAGGATATGGAATATAAGTTCCGTCATGATATCCATGCCAATGAGATTGTTTTGCTAGCGTACTACATAGCAGCGATTAACATTGAATCGACTTATCATAGTATCATGAAAGGTGAGTACATTCCTTTCAAGCATATTGGTTTGACCGATACATTCCGGATGCTTGAAAAACAAGATCTGATGAGAGGTTTACTAGAGAAAAACAGTGAATATTTAGAACTTCAGAAAAACCTCAATATTGAAGTTATTTTTGGGAATCCTCCTTATTCAGTAGGGCAAAAAAGCGAAAATGATAATGCAAAGAACAGCCCTTATCCCATATTAGATGAACGTATCCGTAAAACTTATGCTGCTCAATCGAAAGTAACGAATATACGAGCACTTTATGACAGCTATATCCGTGCCATTCGTTGGGCAAGTGACCGTATTGATAATGCTGGGGTAATAGGCTTTGTTTCTGGTTCTGGTTACATAGAAAAGCCAACAATGGATAGCTTACGAAAATCTTTAGCCAAAGAGTTTACGAGTATTTATGTGCTTAATTTACGGGGGGATATTCGTAAAAATATGTTAAGCGATGGGAAAGCTCAAGAAGGTGAAAATGTTTTTGGCAATGGTAGTATGACTGGTATTGCTATAACATTGTTTATCAAAAATCCCAATGCTTCCGGAGATTGTAAAATTTACTATCATGACATTGGTAATAATTTCACGACAAAAGAAAAACTTACAGCTCTTGAATACTTTGGTAGTATTGATGGCATTACACGTGAACAAAGTTGGCAAATGATCACGCCGGATGAACATGGTGATTGGATAAATCAACGTGATGAGAGTTTCAAAACATTCCTAGCCCTAGGTGATAAGAAAAGTCATGGTAAAAAGCTGTTTGAAAATTTTTCTCGCGGTATTATGACGAGTCGTGATGCTTGGACATACAACTCAAGCCCTGAAGCTCTAGCGAAAAACATGAGTAATATGATTGCCTTCTATAACAGTGAAGTGGAACGTTTTAATGATACTTATGCACACACTGACCGTAAAATACATACCAATGTTGTAAATAATTTTGTAAATTCAGATGAAAGTAAGATAAGTTGGAGCCGTGGACTTAAACAAGAGTTGACAAAAAGAAAGTTTTTTGAATTTGAAGAGACATGCCTCATACCAAGTCTGTATCGTCCTTTTACACAACGATGGCTTTATTATAATCGTACCTTCAATGATATGGTTTACCAAATGCCGCGGATATTTCCTATAGAAAAAGCGACTGAAAATAAAGTGATACAAGTTTCTTCTGTAGGAGCAAGAAGTGGATTTTCTATCTTGATGACTAAAAATGTACCTGATGTGAGTGTAATAGATACAGGTCAATGCTTTCCACGCTATATTTACAAAGATGATACGGTTTCAAAAAGTAAAAATGAAAAACAATCCCATTTATTTTTAATTTCTACAGAAGAAAGTAAAACAGCTGATTTACAGAGGCGTGATGCCATTACTGATGAAGGATTAGCACATTTTAAAGCAGCTTATCCGAATGAAAAAATCACTAAAGATGATTTGTTCTATTACGTCTACGGATTGTTACATTCGGAAGATTATCGTGCTCGTTATGCTGATAACCTCTCTAAAGAATTGCCTCGCATCCCTTGTGTAAAAAGCGCTGAAGATTTTTGGAAGTTTGTTAATGCTGGACGTGAACTAGGGCATTTGCACGTGAATTATGAAACTGTAGAGCCTTATCCCGTGACCTTTAAAAAGGGTAATCCAAAACAGACAGAGATCTCTAATCCCGAAAAATTCTATTATGTAACTGAAATGAAATTCGCAAAAATTAAGAATAGTAAGGAAAAGGATAAATCGACTGTTTTTTATAATAGCAATATCACAATAACAGATATCCCTCTTGAAGCTTATAAGTATATCGTCAATGGCAAACCTGCTCTTGAATGGGTTATGGGGCGTCAATGTGTAAAGACTGATAAAAAGAGTGGCATTGTCAATGATGCCAATCGCTATGCTGTTGAAACCATTGGCAACCCTGCCTACCCTCTAGAGTTGTTTCAAAGAGTTATTACCGTAAGTTTAGAAACAATGAAAATCGTAAAAAAACTACCAAAATTAGAAATGAGAGAAACTGAATAGATTTGGCATGCTCAGATGATAGGCATGTTAACCTCACAAAGGGGTATAAGGTCTTATAACCTATAGGTTCTATACCCTCTTTATAAATTGCTTACATACAATCTTTAAAAGGAGTGTTTGTATGCGTTATTCTAAAAAGAAGAAACTTGCACTTTTAGATACTCTTATTTGGATTGCCTTTAAGACTTTTAAGAAACCCTATCTAAAGTGAATTAAATTTTTTTACATTGCCTTTAAAAGATTATACCGTAATCTAAAATGATAGCTTTGTTTAAAGAGAGTTATGTATATTCATTTTCTTATATTACTTATAGGTTTTGAAGGTTTCTCAAACCCTCAAAATACCTTCAAAACCCCTTTTTATATATATTACAGATTGTATTTACGTGTTGTGTGTAATATAGGTTGTTTATTTAAAACATTAACATATTGAAATATAATAACTTTTATTTTTGATTGAAAAATAATATATAAAGGGGAGTAAAAGGAACCCTCAAAATACTCAAAATCTTCAAAACTCATAACCATAATGGTCTTGATAGCATTTCATATGAGTTACAAGCTATCTTTTGAAAGGCTTTAAAAGATCATATGCTTTTCATAAAGCACGTTTTAATCACTCACTAAAATAATCTATTTTGTCAGTTCAATTTACTGACACATAACTGACAAGTTTTAATCAATTCACATCATTGGTTATCTTTAAAGATTGTAATAGTGATATGAGTTATGTTTTTAAAATACTAACCTATTGAAATATAATGTTTTTAATTTTTACTCATAAAAAAAAATAATAGAAGGTCTAAAAGGAACTGACAACACTGACACGGTCTATTAAAAGGGATTTTACTGATCTCTATAATGATCAGTTTCTATTGAGATGTTTTCATAAGTGTTTTCATAACAGACAATAAATCGCAATTATCCTATTTATCATTTCTCTTATGAACATGAAAAATGATGCCATGGCTATAAAGAACATAACAACTATAGAGAAAGCAAAAATGCAAATGAAAGCATTTGTTTATAAAGACAGTCCCTATAAAGGCTGTTAAGTCTAAAATGTGTTATTAAAAGAAATTAACAGAAATCTTAAAAGCCATTTAGTGACAAAATTGATAGGTTATAAAGTTTAAAATACGCATAATGAGAGCGTTTCTAAATATTATAAATGTATAGATTCAGAAAATAACGCAATCGTTTNAAATGTATAGATTCAGAAAATAACGCAATCGTTTAATAAAACCTATAATATATCTTTAAAAGCACATAAATATAAAAGAAGCAATTAATAAGCATAAGATATTATCAATACATAACGTATTTAAAAAATAAGAAAAAATATCAAAAAAGATAAAATATTATTTGACAATAAATACGTATTTTGCTATATAAATAATCAAGTGCTTAACAACACTAAACAGTAAGCGAATAGGTTGCGATAAACCTAATCCTATTAAAAACTGACTATCTTTTATGCTTTTGTTAGCATATATAGTGATTTTGTCGGGTGTAGTTACACCATACAATACCCATTTATGGGAAAAGTGTAACGACGGACTTACTGCCGTGTTTGTTAGCACCCGGCGCCTCTATAGAGATGCCAATAACAAACATTTAATCAGTAAGGTTTTAATTATGAAAAATATATCAAAAAACACCCCCGTTATCTCTAATATTTCAAATGAAACCACGTCTGTTAATCAACAAGAGCCTGCAAAAAAATATGAATTTATTGATGATTGTGAATATATCGATGGTCATTTCTTAACTC
>NZ_JBHIOP010000019.1:0-2613 GCF_042195625.1 Bartonella sp. AP9QHHD
TGGGTTATGGGGCGTCAATGTGTTAAGACTGATAAAAAGAGTGGCATTGTTAATGATGCCAATCGTTATGCTGTTGAAACCATTGGCAACCCTGCCTACCCTCTAGAGTTATTTCAGAGGGTTATTACCATAAGTTTAGAGACAATGAAAATCGTTAAGAACTTACCAAAATTAGAAATTAGAGAAACTGAATAGACTTGGCTTGCTAAACTCACAAAGGGGTATAGAATCTTATAACCATAATCTATACCTCTTTTGTTAAGTTGATTAGATACAATCCTAATATGCGTTATTCTAAAAATAAGGCTTTGTACTTTTAAACACTCTTATTGGGATTGCTTTAAGACTTTTAAGAAACCCACTCTTAAATAGAATTAGATTTTTTTACATCGCCTTTAAAAGATTATACCGTAATCTAAAATGATAGCTTTATTAACATCGACCTTGTGGCTAAAATTCGTGATTATGCTGCTATTTTCCTAACTCTACTTTGGGACTATAAGCCCCTCTTTGGCTAGTTTTTCAACAGTTGTTTCAGCAACGCTTACTATGAGATTAGAAAATGATGCAAAAGCATTTCCATCGCTATAGCCTTTTGCTAGCCATATGGTTTCTTTGTTTTTTGTATGGTGAATAAGATAAACACTAACACTTATGGCGGGCTTACTAATATTATATCCACCGGTCACATAACCTGGTGTCGTCTCAGTTTCTATGGTAGCAAAGTTTCCAAATCCCGAAATAGTACTTGTAGAGGTTCCCGGATGATACGTTGGCGGGATATATGTCTGCGATATAGCACGATTATCAACGCTAACTATTAGGAGTGCATCTGCGCCTTTATTTGTTATAATTTCCTCTTTCTCGTTATAGGAATAATTACGAGTTAGAGGGAAAAGTTCTAATCCTCTCAATATCTGTACATTGTATTTAGCAAGCGATTTCTCAAAGGTGTCTTCAAGTGCTTTTTGCTCAGAAATAGACATGCCAACACCTCCTATGACCATCTTTTTCGTTTGAAATCGTCCCTTGTAGTTTGGATCAACAATTCCGTTCAAATGTGTTATAGGACCACAAGCTGTGAGTATTAACAAACAAAGTAAAATAAAAAACTTCATCATCATAAACCTTTGATTAATGCAAAAGTCTAATAATGTATTTATAATTCAAATTAAAGATACGATTTGAACTTTTAAATAATTTTTTTAGATTGTTTTGCAAAATTTAAGAAATCCACTCTTAAAGTGAATTAGATTTTTTTACATTGCCTTTAAGAGATTATACCGTAATCTAAAATGAGTGCTTTATTGTTATCAAAAGCTTTGTTTAAAGAGAGTTATGTATATTCATTTTGCTTATAGGTTTTGAAGGTGTAAAAACCGTCAAAACCCCCTCAAAACGTATATTATTAGTTGAATTTATAGGTTGTGTTATCAATATGGGTTGTTTTTTAAAGGTCTGTAAAATCTTAACATATTGAAAAATAACGTTTTTACTTTTTATCGTTTTTTTACATAATAGCAGCAACCCTCAAAACTCAAAACCCCTTCAAAACTCATAACCATAAGGATCTTGATAGCATTTATTATGATTATAATCCCTTTCTTTTGAAAGGCTTTAAAAGATCACATACTCTCATAAGACATGTTTTAATCATTTACTAAATGATCACTTTTGTCGATTCAATGTACTGACATAAACTGACAAATATATATTTACAGTTGTATTTATTTGTTATGGCTGTTTTAATAAGTTGTATTTTGAAAAATTGATAAAACTTAACTTATTGAAATATAATGATTTTAATTTTCTCTCATTTAAAAAAAATGATATAGGTTCTAAAAAGAACTGACAAGACTGACAAAAGTTTATTAAAAGGAATTTTGCTCATCTCTATAATGATCAGTTTCTATTGAGATGTTTTCATAANATGCAAATGAAAGCATTTGTTATAAGAGCGCGGTGCTATTAAGGTCGTTTAAATTAAAGCCCCTTATAAACAAAATTCACAAAAAATTTAAAATTCATTTAGTAACAAAATTGATAGGTTATAAAGTTTAAAATACGCATTATGAGAGCGTTTCTAAATATTATAAATGTATAGATTCAGAAAATAACGCAATCGTTTCATAAAACATATAATATAGCTTTAAAAGCACATAAATATAAAAGAAGAAATTAATAAGCATAAGATATTATCAATACACAACGTATTTAAAAAATAAGAAAAAATATCAAAAAGATAGAAATATTATTTGACAATAAATACGTATTTTGTTACACAAATAATCAAGTGATTAACAAACACTAAACATGTAGCGGATAGATTACGATACAATCTTTCCAAAGCTTTTAAAAACTGGCTATCTTTTATGCTTTAATTAGCATATATGATGATTTTGTCGGGTGTGCTTACACCATACAATACCCTTATGGGAAAAGTGTAAGCAACGGACTACATGCCGTGTTTGTTAACGCCCGACGCCCTTAAAGGGTTGTCAATAACAAACATATAAACATGTAGGTTTTAATTATGAAAAATATCTCAAACAACACCCCCGTTATCTCTAATATTGCAAATGAAACCGCGTCTGTTAATCAACAAGAGCCTGC
>NZ_JBHIOP010000020.1:0-1676 GCF_042195625.1 Bartonella sp. AP9QHHD
ATAACAAACGTGTTCCAAACCATTACGGTCTCGGAAAGTTCCTGTTTTAGGGTTGAAAGAACGGTATTTTTTCTTGCAATATTGAAGCCAATCAGATTCTAATGATTGTTGTACTGGCTCATATTCCACCGTTTGCGGAGCTTCATAAATTATCTGTTCTTGTGGAACCTGTTGATATACAATTTGATGCTGTGGTGCGGTTTGATAAACAACTTGTGGCTGTTCTGATTTTTTAAAAATTTTGCCGAGAAGTGCACCTGCTGCAAGAGCAAGAATGCCCATTGCTAAAGCTTCTCCTGAGTTATTTATATTAATACTACTGTGTTTTGTCTTTTTGCGCTCGACATAATGATATGTCTTGTGTTCAACATGATGGTGTTGTTGTGCTCCCCATTTATGGCTAACATAATGACGCGTGTGGGGGTTATCAAAAGAGTGATGTTCACTATGAGAAAAATGGGAGCTAAAATTGTGAGACGGTAAACCAGCCTCCCTTCTCATGTCATAGTTATGATACCATGCCATATCTGCAAGCGTTGGATTTAATGGCATCAAAACGGTTGCAGTAGACATTGCTGATAATACCGCTAATCTGAAGAATTTTTTCATAATGATGCTCCTTGTGTCAATTCGTATTTTTCACATCCTACACGTTTCAAACTGAATAGAGACTGAACAATTTTGGACTTTATTGTGACAAAAAAATAAAAATTCATTTAGTTAAAACTATTATCAATACAATAAAATAAAATCATGACAGAATTTTGATTTCAATTAATGTACTCTTCTTAAGATTAATTAAGCAGCTTGTATTTAGAGCACCAGATTTTTTACTATTGGTTATAAATTATTTATTGATGAGTAATTTTTTATTGCTTGATACAATATGAATTGAACAATAGGTGTATGAACAAAAGTTATCGTTTTTTATTATAGGCTTATGGTGCTAAGATAGAACCTTATTTGTGTGATTGAATACAGTCCTGTTTGACCACTCTCTTGTGAGGCTAAATATTGAGTTCGATATCATATTATAACTGTATAAATATAATATATTGCGGGAACTTTTTTTGATATATGGGAAACATTCTTGTTGGGATATGGCTGTTAGTTTGACAGTATTGGCATAACAAAATGCATTTGACACAAGATTGCTGATGAGACGCCTGAAGGCACGTGGGCGTGCTTGTATTGGTGTAGGGCTTTCAATGGTGTAGGAAAATTGACGTTTGTGAAGATGCACATCGGTAGAGAATTTTTGCATAAGAGCATTTAAATCAAAAGTTTTAACACACTCACTTTCTTCACTACGGGCAAAAGCAAGGTAATCTTCTAACATGTTTTGCGTGTCGCTCACATCTTGTTCAAGCAGCTTGATATCAAAGTCAGTATTTGCTAACGCTTGCTGAAGTTTAAAACGGGTGAGAATGGTTCTTAAATCATGGCTTACACCCGAAAGCATCGTGGTGCGTTGTTCGATATAGTTAGAAGATGGTGAGTGTGTGTATTTTGCTGGACATGAGTTTAGGGTTTTACATACACTGGGGCATTCCCCTGGTCATGTTATTTATTTCAATGAAAAAGAGCGCTTAGCCCTCTTGGGTGATGTTCTCTTTCGTGGTTCTATTGGACGTACGGACTTCCCCTTCTGTTCTTATGAAAAATTGATGCAATCT
>NZ_JBHIOP010000021.1:0-1751 GCF_042195625.1 Bartonella sp. AP9QHHD
TTCTTATAAAAGAACCAACAATTACCTTCTTGGCAATAAGATTGAAGTGGGCAGCCGTCAATATAGCGTCGCCAATTTTGGGATTTCGCATTCGCGCCAGATGTTGGGGGGGACTTGGACCTTTGATGTGAGTTATTTGCAAGGGCTCCCTTTGTTTCATTCAGTAAAGAAACATGCGCCAGGAGCAGGGGATGCGGAGCCACAATTTGCCAAATTTACTGGTACGCTTAGTGTCATGACGCCTTTTAAGGTAGGGAGCTTGGACGTTATACTGAGCAATCTTTTAAGTGGTCAATATTCACCGCATAATTTATTGGGAGCTGAACAGATTTCGTTGGGGGGGCGCTTCCAATGTTCGTGGCACGCGTGAGAGTTTGCTTTTTGGCAATAACGGTTTTTTTAGCCGGAATGATTTGTTGCTACGCACCATTCCGTGGAGCAATCACGCGACCTTCAAAAAGGTTTTTGGTGAACTTCGCCCTTATGTTGGTTTGGATTATGGGCGTGTGTTTTCGCAAGTTTTGTATGGGATTAAGAGTGACCAGCTTGCCGGTTGGACAGCCGGTGTCAAGCTTGCGGGAGGCATGGTCTCTCTCGATGCCAGTTATTCCAGTATTTTTTGGAGCACAGTTAAGCACAAAAAATCAGGAACATTTTTTATGACATTAACAATGGAACTTTAAGCATTTTTNTTTCTTGTTTATTCGCACCTTCAGCGTTACAGGCGCAAATTACTGTGGATCCTAACGCGAATGCCGCCCATCGTCCAGATATAGTGGCAGCGCCCAATGGGGTTCCCTCGATTGATATTGTTACCCCCAATGGCAAGGGCTTATCACACAATAAATATAACGATTTTAATATTGGAAATCCAGGTGTGATTTGGAACAATCATGCGCAAGAAGTGGGGCAATCGCAGTTGGGGGGCATTATGCCGGGCAATCCGCATTTGCGCCTCACGGGTTCGGCGAAAGTGATTTTAAATGAAGTGACCAGCAGCAAGCGCAGTGCTTTGAATGGTCCAGGAGAGGTTTTTGGGAGCCCCGCCGATGTGATTATAGCCAATCCCAATGGGATAAGTTGTGATGGTTGTGGCTTTATCAATACACCCCATGCGACCTTAACCACAGGTGTACCCGAAATTGATGCGAGCGGTTTTTTGAAAGGCTTTGAGGTGCGAGGTGGGGATATTACCTTTGGCGCCAAGGGAGCCAATTTTTTCTCTGGTCAAGGGGCGGTTGATATTGTCGATATTGTNTTTTTCTCTGGTCAAGGGGCGGTTGATATTGTCGATATTGTCTCACGCACAGTGCATTTTGAAGGAGCTGTTGCGGGCAGAGAAATTGGAGTGACAGCAGGGACGGGTCACTTTGATTATGCTTCACGGGAAATGAAAGAGCTAACTGATATTACTGGTAAACCGGAATATGCGATAGATGGTTCTGCTTTGGGGGCTCTACAGGCGGATCAGATTAAACTTGTGGCAACAGAAAAAGGTGTTGGTGTTCGTATGCGCCATGATATGGCAGCCAATGCGGGGCAGTTGCATCTTTCTGCTGACGGGAAAATCTCGTTGAAGAATGTTTTTGGTCATGGGGGCGTTGTCCTCAAATCGAAAAGCCAGAGCGTATTGGCAAAACACATCACCTCGAAAAAGCATATTGATATTACCGCCCATAAGGATGTGACGTTAGAAACGGTTGGTGCTGATGGTCATTTGAAGATAGAGGCGCAGGATGGGCTTTTATCGA
>NZ_JBHIOP010000022.1:0-2616 GCF_042195625.1 Bartonella sp. AP9QHHD
TCGTGGAGATGTCACTTATCAGCATAGATTTAAGAAAATTGGTTTTTCTGGAACGAGTTTCTCTGCTGGATTGCGCCACCTTTTTTAGCGATACATAAACTATATAGTAACTTATATATAACTTATATATAAGTATATAGTGTTATATTAAGTATTAAATTAAATATTTCATTTTATATTTATTGTATTTTGAGAACTTTATTAGCTTAAATATAGATATTATTCTTCAATGAATAGAAGTAGGGGAATAGAAGGCGGCAAGAGTTATGATTTATGTATTTCATAAATATGTATTTTTATGCAACGTTACAACAGCTATTCTTTATTTTTTGCAGGTTACGTATGTTAGTGCTGCAGGATCTTCAAGTGATGCAGGAGGGGCATTTTATAAATGCGATGATAGAAAAACACACTTTCTTGCAGATAAAATCTATTACTTAAAAAGTTCTCAAGAGACGTCTGCTCATATTGCACCTATTGCAGCTATATATGTAGAAAAAGCAGGCACTATTGTTAATGCGTCTCAGATAACAGTTTATGGCGATGATCCAGATAAAATATCTGCGTATGGGGCGTATGTAAGAAATGGTGGAACAATTAATCTAGTAGCTTCAGATTTTAAGAATATACCTGCTCTTCGTGCTCAAAATGCCGTTATTAGCATGACAGTAGGGGAAATTAAGGGGATTTCACATGCTATTTATGCATGGGGGAGAGGAACGGATATTGCTTTAGTGAGTGTGAATATCAATATTGAGCCAGATAACTTGAATGTAAAAGGGATCGGTATTATGAGTGGTTTTGATGCAATGGTTAAAATGACAGACGGTACCGTTAATTTTAACCAGATTGGCTCATTTTCAACTCGATTTGGGGGGCGCTATATTCTTGATACTATGGGGATTACGGGGCAAGGAAGGAGGGAGGAAACTTTAACAGATGGTGATCGAGCTATGGGGGTATTGCCAGAAGCTTTTGAGGTTTTTCAAGGTGGTGACGTTCATTTGAAAAACAATTTTATTCAGCTGAACCATATGCATGCATTCTTGATGAAAAACTTTTCAGGTTATGTAAATGATAATGGTAAGTTAATTCAAAAATATATTTCACCAGATGGCTTTAAGAATACAAGTATTAAGATAGAAAAAAACAATATTTCTGTTCAGAGTGAGGGAGTATATGGACTGTGCTTTAATGTTTTAGCTCCAGAAGAACTTGCTAAAATGTTGAGGCAACGAGATGATGAAAAAATTTTAGAAACCAAAAAAGTTATCACGGGGAGGGCATTTGTTTATTTATCAGAGACAAATATGACAGTTCCAGACGGGATTGCGATTTATGCGAAGGGGAATAAAGACTATGAAGTAAAAGGCACTCTTGAATTATCGGATGAAACAAAAATCTCTGGTGATTTGTTGCTAAAAGCTGAAAATAATGCTTCTCTATTGGTGAAAGCAAACGCTTCCTCTCTTACAGGAGGTACGCGTGTTGAGGATAGATCGGTTATTGATTTAGAGTTAATTCGTTATTCAAAATGGTATCTTACTAAAAGTAAATACAACGGTTTACAGGAATCTGTTTCATCGCTTTCTTCTCTAAGTCTTTCCAATAGCACATTGATCTTTGATGAAGGTAGTGGTTATCAAACGCTATGCATTGGAAAAAAAGCAGATATAGGTGCAGGAGATAAAATTCTCGCATCAAAAGATAAAAAAGTCTACAGTGCTGAGGGAAACGCTCAGATTAGGTTGAATGCATTTTTGAATGATGAGGGTTTGTTTAATCCCCAAAAGACGGATCGCATATTGATCTATGGGGATGTTTCTGGAACGACATTCATTCATGTGCAAAATTTTCCAAAATATGCAAGTAAAGAAGTCTATGAGGGAAAAGATCAAAGCATTTCACTCATTCAAGTTGCTGGAACAGCGCAGGCAGGTTCTTTTCGACTCGCCAATGGTTATGATGATTATACTACGGTGAAAGGTTTTCCTTATCAATATCGTATTCGTGGTTATGGTCCAGGTTCGCCCTTTGGAGAAGCAGATGCTACGCAAAGATTAGTGGAAGGTGAGGGGGAATTTTGGGATTTCCGACTCGAAGGGGTTTATATTTCTTCTAGAATAGGTTCTTATAATGGTCCATTTGGTAAACCTTCTTCGTTTTCATTATCTCATCCTGTTAATCCTCCATCTTCTCCCCCCAATTCACTTTCTACGTCGTTGATATCTGACTCTCCTTCTTCTACGTCCTCTGGTCCTGTTGATCCTCCATCCTCTCCCCCCGATCCACTTTCTACGTCGTTGACATCTGACTCTCCTTCTTCTACATCCCCTGATCCTGTTGATCCTCCATCTTCTCCTCCCGATCCACTTTCTACGTCGTTGACATCTGACTCTCCTTCTTCTACATCCCCTGATCCTGTCGATCCTCCTCCTCCCGATCCATTTTCTACGTCGTTTATGTCTGACCCTCCTTCTTCTACGTCCTCTGATCCTGTTGATTCTCCACGCCCTGATCCACTTTCTATGTCGTTGCCATCTGAGCCCTCTGCTCCGGAGGACACTTCATCTCTGGATACTGTTTCTCCTCCTTCTGCCCCTGTTGAACCAAAGC
>NZ_JBHIOP010000023.1:0-1222 GCF_042195625.1 Bartonella sp. AP9QHHD
AGAGCTTAAACAGCGTGATGAAGCAGTAAAAGCGCCGCCTCATAAGAATAAGAAGAGTAAGAAGAAGGGTAAGTGAGGAGAGAAAGATGAGTTTAGTAGCAATTATTACGTTTTTTACTACCAATGCGGTTATGTTCTTTTGTGTTATCGCTATGTTCTTTTTTGTTTTGCTCTATCGCAATAGAGAACAAGAGCTCAAAACAGAACTGAAGGAAAAAGATATATTAATTGTAAAGTTAAATATGTCAATTGAAGAGTTGAAAAAGAAAGTACAAGAAAGAAGAGTTATAGGAACCTTTGGAGGTTATGATTCATGAAAAAGAACAAACTAATAAATACTTTTATCTTCTCACCTTAATAGGTGAGAAGATAAGTAAAACCTAATTCCCAATCTTATAAGATTATCATCGTTGATGACTTAATTTTCGAAAAAAGCTGGGCCAAAAGCGAACTTCAAGTGTTTTATGTGGGTCATATGATGAAGTATGTTCTAAGATAAAGATCGGAACGGATAGTTTATCATGATTTTCTGTTTCTATGGAGCGAATTTTTAATTCCCATCGAAAACTATACCCACCATTCACTGTAAATAGGTCAATTCCTCTTTCTAATACGTTGTTTTGGATGACAGGATTTGTTGTAACGGGAGTTATTAAATCGATACATTTGGGAGATGTTTTAAGAATGCTTCTTGGAGAGCTTTGAGAGTATGGATAAGGAGTTGGATAGAATGCTTGAACGAATTCGAAAGGGCTATTTTCATCTATTCGTATATAGTTCATTTTCATTGGTCGGTCTGTGGGGTTTTTGATGGAAAATTCTATGAGAATACCTTCTGGTGATAGATCTTCAGGTTTAAGATTAAAGATCTCAACTTTCATCTTTGGTCCTAAACCTTCTGCTATGTTTTCTGTCCACAAAGTTTCTAAGGAATTTCTTATCATTTGGGGAAGGTCTTTTTTCAATATACTTTGTCTTTTGAATGTTGCGAGTTCTGTTTCAATGTTATTCAATTTATTGTTCATGTTAATTGTAATGTCAGTTAATTCTACAAAATTTTCTTGCATATTTCTCATATCTCTTTCTCCTCCGCTTTGGGAAAACAGTAATTTTATAAAATACGTTTTGTATGGAGAGGAGCGGTGATTAACACGATTCTTTGTTTTGATCTAGGTACCAAAACGGGGTGGGCGATACGTGGTGCAAGTGGTGACATGTTCAG
>NZ_JBHIOP010000024.1:0-34137 GCF_042195625.1 Bartonella sp. AP9QHHD
CATGTTTTTAGTCCATAATTTTACCAATTGGTCTATTTACCTAAAATTTGACCGTACAGAGCGTTTTATATTACAGATATGTTTTTCATCGTAAAATCTTTAAATCGCTTTGTACGGTACCTTTTTGTCGATTTAAATGCACGTCTAATCGTAAAATGATCAGCACTTTTCACTAGTTTGCTGTGAACCAAAGCGTTTCATTATCCCACCAATGCCATTTAAAGTTTCTTCAAGCTCTTGCTTGTGAACAAGCGTTATAGGCGTTGAATGCTCTTTCCCTGCTTGTTCTTTCAACTCCTTTTCACGGAATCTCAAAACAGCATTGCGTACAAAATTGGCTTTTCTCAAAAGATCGTTTTCTAAATCACGACACAACCTGACAAGTTCTCGTGTGCTCGGAAAAAACGTATCGGATAAACAATTTATTTCATCACATAAAATCCGTTTGACCACTGTCATCAGTGACCATGCAGAGACATTTTCCAAAACCATTCCATAGGTCAACGCCATTCCCTCATGGTCTGATTGTTGTGCTATTTTCAAACCACACGACAGCATGCGAATAGCTTTTGCTATATCCTCTTTACCTGCTTTCACGGCGAAGAGCTCTTGCAATTGATCACCAGCTTCTAAAGCAATCGATTCCTGCTGTTTCGTTAATTGGCTGCCATCCTTCAAAACAAACGGACCGCTCGGAGGTATCATCGCATGAATGTGTTTCAAAATACCCTCGATTTCCGATATCAAGGAGACTGTCTGCGATACGCTCCCCAATGCTTTTTTGCTTTTGAGTGTAATTTCCATTGTTTCCACCATTGTTGTTCGTGTTTTTTGTTTTTTCTAAAACCTCGATAGCCTTTCGTACCCAGTTACGCCATGTTGCTTGCCAATCGGTTTTGGTTGCATTTGCTCCGGCTTTTGAACGCCAATAATCTCGAAATTTTGCGATTTCGACTTTCACGCGCTCTGGAGGCAAGCCCTCTGCAATGGCAAAATCGTAATCGGGTTCAAAATCCGCAGGCAATCGACAACCGCGATTAGCTTGCGCTCGTTTTGCTTTTTTGGGAACGTTCTCTTGCTCGTGAATGGGAGGTTGGTTGTCTGATGATGTTGTGATTTGCTCTGATGTGGTCTCAACAGCAGCAACCTCTGTTGGCTCGTCAACCTGTTCGTTTGTTTCTAAACTTTCAGAACCAATTTCTTTTTTTGCTAAAACGATAGTTTTAGTTTTTTTATATATATGTTATTGTCTATGTTAATGTGTTTCATCATGACATCATCATGGTCTTTTGATGAGTCATCTTTATGTTTTTTTCTCTTAGTATTCGCAGCTTTTATAGCTTTTTCTGAAAGTTTATTTAAATTCTCATTGCAATTTTTTAATTCTTCTTCAACATCGAGATTCCATAAACGACCATCTTCTAAACGAATGATGTATCCCTCTTCTAGCAAAACATTCAATGCTGTCTCAAATTTCTTTACTGAATAACCAGTGTAATGAGATAAAACTTTAATATTACAAAAAAGAGGTTCACCAGTACGAAGCATGCGAAATCGCAATCTCATATAGATATTACCTTCTACAGTACAGAAGGTAAATAATCGACGACCACCGCCCATTTATCGGCAAACAGTCTCGTCCATGGTATTTTACTGGACATGTATATCCCCTTCTTTCATTAAATATAAAATTGCTAAAGCATCTGCTTCGTTGTCATCTTTAGGCACATGTCCTTTTGCACATACCGCCTTAATCATTTCTTCTTTTGAAGCATTTCCTTTGCCTGTCGTTGCTTTCTTAATGGTAGCAATAGGAATGCCTTCATATGGTATCTGATGATGTTCACACCACGCTGTTAAGGTTGCTAGAAAGCCTCCGTAAATATGAGAAGCGTCTGTACCCACATGCCGGCGCACCTCTTCAAAATATACCGCGTCAATTTCATCAACAGATCTCTTTAGTTCAGTAAGCCACCGTTTAAAGCGTAAATAACGCATACCACCGCCTTCAAAACGGCGTGATTGAAAATCTTCTGTATCGCTTGTTATGTGACCATCCGCACCGCATATTGCCCAGCCTGTCTTGGTCCCTAGATCAAGATATAAAATGGTTTGTGCGTTAGTGATCATAATCCCCCCTTAAGGCTCTACGTATTTATATGTGTGTTATGACAGAACGTGTTGTGATTGCTTGTCTTGAAAAAATGTTTTTGAAAAAGTATCCTCCCAACGATTCTAAAAAAGTGGGGGGAGTTATGATACAAGAATGGATAAAGATATTTCTTACAGGTTTCCTGTCATTTATCGGATCTCTTTCAGTAGCGCTTATTTTAAGAAATAAAGACCGTAAAGAAGCCGCTAAAATCCGCAAAGATGATTTAGAAAAAGCTGCAAAAAAACGAGAAGAAGATAAAGAATGGATAAGCAAGCAATTTGCAGAAAGCCAAGAACAGACGATAGTCCTTAAAGAGCAAGCAATATCGACAAAAGATCTTGCCAAATGGTCAGAAGAACATATTAAAATTTTGTTAGATAACAAAAGAGTAGAGGATTTAGGAACGCCACCTTCTATATATATAACTGGACCCCACTTGCCAACAAAAGGCAAGTGGACGCTTCTTTGTTTAAAGATAAAAAACAATGCACAAACTGTCATCCACGTTTTAAATATAAAGCTAAAAGATGGTTCTCGCTTTATTCTTGGATATGGCATTAGATACAAACCGGAAATAAGATTGCGGCAAATGCAATCACCATATGTTAATCCTGATGCCAGACCAACGTCACACACAATATCATCCGGATACTGTGAGAAAGCAAAGGATTTTCGAACGGGACAAGAAATCGATGTTAATATTTCTATAGCTCCCTCAGAAGATAAGTACACAGGAATCCTTATTTTTGTAGCTGCGCGTGAAGAAGATATAAAAGCCCAAGTTACTTTAATCATTACTCATACATCCCCATTGAAACCAGAAACAACAATGACTGTAACGACACAAACCGACCTCATAGACTTTAAAAAATTGGATTAACTCAGATTCAGACACACACTGCATGCATCATCTATTAATTCAATTTCTTCTTTTCTTTTTTCGATGAGTTTATCCCTTAAGAAATCAAGCTTACTTTTGACTAAGGCTGTAAACAATATCAGCTCATTTAAGCGATAAAAAGATGACAACTCTTGAGAAAAATAATTATCAAACCAAGTTGTAAAAGCTTGCGTAAACACAGATAAAAACCATTGATTAAAATCATCGTACGGAAATAACGGAAAATATTTTCTATCATCACGCGCAAAGATACTATGCAGCATATAGACAAGAAAACCTGTTGATGAGGGATCTATCCTTATTTCAAAACATGTATCTTGAGGCGAACGGAGACCATAATATATGGTTTTCTGTCCAATCTTATTAACAAGATCAATCAACTGGACTTTGCTTATAGTGATCTGTAGGACATCTATCATCTCTGATCTTTCTTCTTTAAGAATGTGAATGATGCTGTTGATGTTCATTCTTTTCTGTGGGAGAAGTAGTAAAAGCAGGCATAGGGCTAGAACTATCCTTCAACTTTTGCAGCTTGAGATAATTTATTACGGAGATAGATCCTCTTTTTTCCCACTTGCAAACAGCTGCTTGAGTTACACCAAGCATTTTCGCCATTTCTGATTGTGTCCAATTAAATTTGCCCCGTATTGACTTAGTCAAATTCTTAAAATCTTCTCGTTGATCCATTTACAAGCTCCAATTACAGCTTTGTCTTATTTTATTCATATAATTATAGTTATATAAAGTCAATGAAAATTATCTTTATCAACGATAAAAAAATAAGGTAAGCAGAAGTATGAGTAATAAATCTAATATCATAAGCACATTAAAAAAGATTTTGACCGAGTTTAACTTAACGCAAGAAGATGTAGCCAAACGGCTAAACGTAACACAAGCTTCAGTGTCTAAGTGGTTAAAAGATTCTGATCCACGCGGCTCTAATCGAGATGCCATTTTAGAATTATATAAAGAACTAAAAGGGGATAATCACTTCACAACTTTTGTTCCTCTTATGGGGTATATTGGAACAGGAACACAGATAGATCCAAGTTTTGAACAAATCCCTGAAGATGGTCTTGAACAAGTAGAAATTCCTTTTGCTTTACCTGATGATATGGTTGCTTTTGAAGTTAAAGGAGATTCTATGATTCCAGCCTATAAAGATGGAGATATGGTTATCGTAAGACGGCGCCAAATTAAAACAATAGAATCCTTTTTTGGCAAAGAAGCCGTTATTTTAACACATGATAATAAAAGATATATAAAGCAGATTAGCAGGGGAATGAATGGTGAAATAGATCTGCTTTCTTGGAATGCCTTACCTATTAAGAATGTTAAAATTGTGTGGGTTGGAGAGATATTTGCTATTTTGCCAATAAGCTCTTACAGCAAGATGATTCGGACTTATCGCTAATTATCCTCCCCTCTTATTCAGCAAGATATTATAATATTTTTTATAAAAATATAACTTTTTATAATTTTTTGCTTGCTATTTTATAATTATAGTTATATAAGTAATTATATAAACCACGCACAAACAATCGCCAAGAGGCGTTAGGGAGGAAAAATTATGGATAAGCCAATTCTTATAAATTCCAATGAAACTTTATTAGTTGCCTACGATAAAGATCAACACATTGCAGAGTCTGGACCACTTGATGCAAGCCAAATTCTAAGCATTGTTGATGAGGTAGATGATGCAATCCAAATCTTTCGCATCAATCCTTCTGAGAATAATTGTGAAGATATCTCTGAAGAGATTGCAGAAGCATATGTAAAAGAAAATATCGAACATCTCCATGAGGATAGTGAGGTTCATGACTTTGTACGCGAAAGTGATGTTTACCAAGAACTTTTAGACGAGATCGCAGACGAAAAATATAATGATGAGATTTACGGTACTTACGAACAACAACACCGTTTGCGTCCTTGTGATGTGCTTTAAATTCTGAAGGGCGCATTTAAAAGCGCCCCCTTTCATTCATCAATCCCATCAACATGAGGTTCGTAATGGAAAAGCTTCTTGCTACTCAATACAATATTATCCAGCATCAAAAGGTTCAAACTATTAGCGCTCGTGATTTATATACCTTTTTAGAGGTAAAAACCGAGTTTAGAAAGTGGATAACAAACTGTATTAAAGAACTTAGCTTTAGAGAAGATGTCGACTTTGTACTTTCTACTAAAGAATTATCAAACTCCTCACGTGGAAATCCTTTTAAAGATTATGCTCTCACTTTAGACACAGCAAAACACATTGCCATTTGTGAACCTGGTCTCAAAGGTAAACAAGTGCGTGAATATTTTCTGAAATGCGAAAAAAAAAGTAAATTCAAAAATCGATTATTCAAATCCTGAAACATTAGAAGATTTCTTAAGACATCTAAGACAGCAAATCAAGCACAATGACAATGTTGTCACAACGAATGGAGTGAAGCATGCATAATTTTATCACAACATCTGAAAGAAATTTTCAAAACACAACTGTTCCAACCATGTCTAGTCGTGAAATTGCAGAGTTATGCGGTAAGCAACATGCGCATATTATGCGTGATATTCGACAAATGTTAGGAGAATTATATCCTGAAGGGGGTCAATCCAAATTTGGATCCACCTATTTAGATAAACAGGGTAAGCCCCAAAACTGTTACAACCTCCCTAAACGCGAATGCCTCATTTTAGTTTCTGGTTACAGCATGACATTACGTGCTAGGATTATAGACCGTTGGCAAGAATTAGAAAAGCAAGCAGCAATACCACAAATCGACTACTCAAGTCCTCAAGTTATGCTTGGTGTTTTAACGTATCTCAAAAATGAAAATGAACAAAAAGATAACATTATTGCAAATTTAAAACCAAAGGCAATGGCTCTTGAAAGCTTACAGCGCCATGATGGACTCTTCGGTCTTACAGAAGCCGCTAAAATACTCGAGATGCAACCAAAACAGTTCATTCTCTTCTTACAGCAAAAAGGTTGGGTTTACAGACGAGCAGCAGGTGGAAATTTGCTTCCTTATCAAGACAAAATCCAAAAGAAACTTATGGATTGTCCAACCATCACATTTCAAACCGCAAGTGGAATAGAAAAGGTCATTCCTTGCGCAAAAATCACAGCAAAAGGAATTGGTGTGCTGTCTCAAGAGCTTAAAAGACAAAGCATGCATTAAAAGCAACAATTATGGAAAAGAAATACGAATTTACTGATAAAATCGATATAGTTTATAAGCGCCGATTTTTTAATTTTTTATTTGACAAAATACTATCAGTATGTCTATTGCCGAATCAGGTGCCTAGAAAACACCTTAAAATACCAAGCGGATTGGTTGCCGAAATAATCAGTCTTCTGAACATTAAAGATTTTGACTCATTATATGCTGTAGCATATAACGGTCTTGTCGGGTGTAGTTACACTATACAATACCCTCACGGGAAAGGTGTGACGACGGACTTGGTACCGTGTTTTCTAGCACCCGGCACTCTTTTAGAGTGTCAATAGAAAACCTCTATTACCAAGGAGTTCACAGTGAACACACTTATAGAAATTAAAGAAAGCACTGCTAATAGTGCTACCACTCAGACTATGTCGAGTCGTGAAATTGCAGAATTATGTGGTAAAGAACATCGGAATGTTATGCGGGATATTCGGCAAATACTCACTGAGCTCAAAATTGAGCTAAGTGAATTTGCAGGATTCTACAGAGATTCAATAGGTCGTACTCTTCCTTGCTACAATCTTCCCAAACGTGAGTGTTTAATTCTTGTTTCGGGTTACAGCACTGCTTTACGAGCAAAGATTATTGACCGCTGGCAAGAATTGGAAAGACAAGTAGCAACACCACAAATAAATCTTGCCAATGCTTTGGAAAATCCTCTTACGATTAAACAGCTCCTTTTAGAGAGTATCAATCAATTAGAAGACTTAAGAAATGAGGTGAGTACACTCAAGCCTAAAGCAGAAGCTTTGGAAGGTTTAAAACGCTCTGATGGTTTATTCGGTCTTATCGAAGCAGCGAAGATGTTGGAGGTGCGCCCAAAGGACTTAACCAATTACTTGCGTAAACATGATTGGGTGTATCGACGGGCTCCAGGGGCGCCTCTGTTACCTTATCAGGATAAAATCAAAAAAGGTTTCATGGACTGTCCTGCTATCACTATCCAAAGACCAGATGGTACAGAAAAGGTACTCCCTTCAACAAAAATCACATCCAGAGGATTGGCTTGTTTGAGAGAACAAATCTTTGGGGGTGTGCAATGAATACCAGTATCGACTTTTTATGTGATTTGTGGATAGCGTTGTCTCAGTTTATCAATTGTGAATACGTAGATGACAAAGACTGTAGTGACTTGGTTGACATCATGAGCATAGTAGAAAAAGCTTTGATTTTAAAACTTCAAGATGAAATTCCAAATATTACAAAGATTCTAGCAGTTTTAACGGATTTTGGAGATTCAGAGCTGCCCCATAGAATGGATTCTTTGTTGCGAGCTTATGATCCGAGTTTGCAGAAGCCCGTCACGAAAGCGGCTTAGTTTTAAACAATTGATTTCATCTCCTCGTCCTATAGGACGAGGAGGGGATTAAGTAACATAAAAAAGAGAAAGGTAATGAGATGATATTTGATGATGGAGATAGATATGTAACGACACGTGAGTGTGCACAGCTTTTTAGTGTATCCACAACAACGATTCGCAATTGGGTGCTTCAGGGTTTGTTTCCGGAGCCATATAAGCTAGGGAGAGCAGTGAGGTGGAGAAAGAAAAAGATCTTAGCCTTCACTCCAAAGAAAAATAAGGAGCAAATTATATAAACTGTAGAAGGTGGTCTAAAAATGGTTATTTAAAGAAAAAAACTGTATATTTCAATATTTTAAACACAAAAAGTGGTGCCCAGACGCGGATTCGAACCACGGACACGCGGATTTTCAGTCCGCTGCTCTACCAACTGAGCTATCTGGGCATGCTTCATAAAAAATATAAAGCGTTTGCGGTTATAACATTAAAATTTTCTCTGTCCAGTCATCAAAAGAAAAATAATTGATTTTTTAATAAGTTTATCTCCCTATTCTAGAGCGTTATCAATGAATCTTTATCATAAAATAAATTTGATAGGTATATTGGACACTTTAGTGTATTGTTATTAGAATGCTGTCTTATCGTGGTGGTGATACGAAAAAAAGTTAAGAGAATCAATCGAGAAGAATGATTAAGAAAGATTTTTTTATAAAGTTTCCCTAAATTTTAAGCATACGAAATAAGAGACAACATTTTTGACTTTTTTCTAAAAAGATTATTGATTAGTCTTTATAATAATTTGTTTTTCTTTATAAAGTAAAGAAAAACATCTAAAAGGGGAGAAATAATGATAATGTTACAAAAACCAAGTAATCGTCCCAATAATACTAATTTTTCTTCAGGCCCTTGTAGCAAACGGCCTGGTTGGACTCTTGATGTTCTTAAAAATGCATTAGTTGGGCGTTCACATAGATCTAGAGAAGCAGAATTAAAACTTGCTGAAGTTGTTAATTTAACCCGTGAGATTCTTGAGGTTCCTTCTGATCATCGTATAGGAATTATGCCAGGATCAGATACCGGTGCTGTTGAGGCTGCTCTATGGTCTCTATTAGGTGAGCGTGGCATTGATATGGCAGCGTGGGAAAGTTTTGGGTTTGGGTGGAATAAAGATGTTGTCGAGCAATTAAAGCTTTCTGATGTGCGTCGTTTTGAAGCTCCTTATGGTGAAATACCAGATTTAACACAACTTGACTTTGATCGGGATGTTGTTTTTACATGGAATGGGACAACTTCTGGTGTGCGTATTCCTAATGCGGATTTCATTCCGCATAAGCGGGCTGGATTGACCATTTGTGATGCAACATCGGCAGCTTTTGCGCAATATCTTGATTTTTCAAAATTAGATGTTGTTACTTTTTCATGGCAGAAAGTTTTGGGAGGTGAGGCTGCACATGGTATGGTGATTTTAAGTCCTCGTGCTGTTGAGAGGCTTGAGAATCATGTTCCAGCTTGGCCTATGCCCCAACTTTTCTATATGACAAAAAATGGAAAATTGAACGAAGATATTTTTAAAGGAAAGATCATCAATACACCTTCTATGCTTTGTGTTGAGGATTTTCTTGATGGGTTGAAGTGGGCAAAATCTCTAGGAGGTGCAGCGGCATTAAGAGCAAGGGTTGAGAAAAATTTTTCTGTACTTGATGCTTTTGTTCGCAAAACGCCATGGTTAGAATATTTGGCAAAAGATCCTGAAGTGCGTTCTAACACCGCTATTTGTTTAGATATTGTGGATCCAGTGATTACTGCTTTGGATACGGAAAAGCGAGTATCTTTTATAAAAGCGGTTGTGAAGCGTCTTGATGAGGAAGGGGTTGCTTATGATATCGGTTCGTATCGCGATGCTCCTCCTGGGCTTCGAATTTGGGCGGGTATAACAATTGAGGCTTCCGATCTTGAAATTTTAACACAATGGCTTGAGTGGGCGTTCCAAGTTGAAAAAGCACAGCTTTAAATAATTACTGTTGATTTTCACAACGTGTTTTTAAACAAAAAAGGATACGAGAGATTATGATGATCTTTCGTATTCTTGTATCAGACAAACAGCCTCTAAATATTACATGAATTGTAAAAGATTAAGACGGGGAATGAATGCTTTGTCAGGTGTTGGATACGCACAAATTAAAATCTCTAATGTTTTTACTTTTTGTAGCGAAAATGACAGATTTAAAATATTTGGGTATTTGCTTATCTTTATTATCATAAATTTGAAAATTTAATCACTTGAAGATTGAGAAAAATCTGAAATGAGGAGTCGCACTTGCTCTAAGGTTTCGTTATAAAGAAGAGTTTGTTTTTGAATGCTGGTTTTTTTGACCAAACACGACGGAGAAAGTTATGGCCAATGTAGTTGTTGTCGGTACACAATGGGGTGATGAAGGCAAAGGTAAAATTGTAGATTGGTTGTCTGAGCGAGCAGATATCGTGGTGAGATATCAGGGGGGGCATAATGCTGGCCATACATTGGTTGTTGATGGAGTCAGTTATAAATTATCACTTTTACCGTCTGGTTTAGTGCGTGGCAAGTTATCAATTATTGGTAATGGTGTTGTTGTTGACCCTCATCATTTTGTTGCAGAAGTAAAAAAACTATGTAATCAGGGTGTAAAAATCACACCAGAAATTTTGCGTATTGCTGAAAATGCTCCTTTGATTCTTTCTTTGCATCGTGATCTTGATGCAATTCGAGAAAGCGGTTTATCTGGTTTAAAGATTGGTACAACAAAGCGCGGTATTGGACCGGCTTATGAAGATAAGGTGGGACGTCGTGCTATCCGAGTGATGGATTTAGCAGAAAAAGATACACTTATGGCTAAGATTGAGCGGCTTTTGAGGCATCATAATGCTTTGCGTCGTGGGATGGGTGTTGCAGAGATTGATTCTCGGGCACTTTATGATGAATTGATGCAAGTTGCGGATAAAATTTTGCCCTTTATGGATTGTACGTGGCGTCTTTTAGATGAAGGTTATCGAGGAGGGAAACACATTCTTTTTGAAGGTGCGCAAGGTGCTTTATTAGATAATGATTTTGGAACTTATCCTTATGTAACGTCATCTAATACAGTTGCTGGGCAAGCATGTACAGGTTCGGGGATGGGACCTGATGCAATCCATTATGTTTTGGGTATTGCAAAAGCTTATACTACACGCGTTGGAGAAGGGCCGTTCCCGACAGAGCAGATAAATGATATTGGTGAATTTCTGGGAGTGCGTGGACATGAATTTGGTGTTGTAACGGGTCGAAAGCGTCGATGTGGTTGGTTTGATGCTGTCTTAGTACGTCAGATGGTAACAATTTGCGGTGTTCAAGGTATAGCATTGACAAAACTTGATGTTTTAGATGGTTTGGATGAAATAAAAATTTGTATTGGTTATGAGCTTGATGGTAAAAGGATTGATTATTTACCTTCTTCCATGGGAGCTCAGGATCGGGTGAAGCCTATTTATGCAACATTAGAAGGTTGGAAGGAAGAAACAGCACATGCATTGAGGTGGGAAGATTTACCAGTGCAGGCTATTAAATATATACGCTATATTGAAGAACTGATTAATACAAAAGTGGCTTTATTATCTACAAGTCCAGAGCGTGAAGATACTATTCTTATTACGGATCCCTTTGTTAATTGATTATTGTTTTTAGATTTCTATATATGTTCTCTGTTCGTTTTTGTATCTTTTTACAAAAAAAGTTTTTAAGAGCACGTAAAAGAAAGGTGCAAAATAGCATTGTTTATTTTTCATATTCATTTTACATTATTGCAATAGTTGTACCAATATTAAATGGCAACCAATTTAGAAGGCTAAAATAAAGTTTTTTGGCTTTACTATTGATTTTTTCTCAGTTTAAGAGAGATTATAGAGGAAATGGTAGATTTCGTTGGAATCTTAAAAAAGACAATTAATGCACAAAATAATATTACACCACAAGTGCGTAAGCGGATTTATAAGCGGGCTACCGAAACACTAGAACATCAATTTGTAACAGCAAAAATACCACAAGCAATAGCGGATGAACAAAGAAAGATTCTTCAAAGTTCTATTGCAACTGTTGAAGGAGAATATTTAGCAGTTGAAAAGAAACGGCTTTCTTCAGTTATTGGTTGGAATCCCACAAATATAAATGAAGATAAGAAATATACAAAAAAAACTATATTACCAAAGAATAATGAATTGTCAGAGGTAAACATAAAAAGAAAGCAAGATTTTGTTACACGTTCAAAGGATAACAAGGTATTTGTTGAGCTTTGTGTATCAGATATACCAGATGCAGAGCCTGTTAATATGGAGGCTGATGTGCCTTCTCAGCATGTTAATAGCAGTGTGTTAAAGATTTCTCCTTCGCAGGAAGATAATCCGCATATTGTTTCGCACATTTTTTCTCAGGCTTTACGTCGTGCTAATAAATCGTTAGTGCAAAGGCGTATTGTGATAAGTGCTGTTTCTGTTGTTAGTTTTGTTGTTTTACTTGTTGGTATTTTTTTTGTTGGTGAGCGTGTATTTGTATCAAATGATCATCAGTTTTTAGAAGAAAATCTTCAAGCTTCTCACAGAGTACCAAAGGCATTTCCAATTAAGAGAAAGTTAACACAACGCTTATTAGAGGATGGAAGTGAAATTGATGTTGGTTTAAAACAAGCGATAGATTCTTCGGATGAAGAAGTATTCTCAACAGTTGTTGATAGCAATTTGCAATCGCTTGAAACATCAGGTGAAGCTGTTTTCTATCAAGCACGTACAAATTATGATGCAGAAAAGATAGCAACGGGAAGTGCTCGCTGGACACTTATAAAAGAGTCTCAAGTGAAGGGGTCTCCAGAAGAAACAACTATACAAGGTGATATAACAATTCCTGATGAAGGGATATCATTACGGTTAATTTTACGTCGTAATACCGATCAGTCATTTCCTGCTTCATATATTATGGACCTTATTTTTATTCTTTCGGATAAATTTTCAGGTAAAGCTATAAGCAATGTTCAAGCATTAACCTTTAAAGCAAGTGAACAATCCATTGGACAGGCTTTAACAAGAACCATTGCTGCAAAGATTAACGATGACTTTTTTCTTGTCGCATTGAGTGGAAATCATCCATTTCTTGATCGAAATTTACAATTGATGCGAGAATTAGATTGGATGCGTTTGGTGTTAACGGATAAAAACGGGCGTATAAGTGAATTAACCTTTGCAAAAGGACCAACAGGTAAGTCTATTTTTAATGAAGTTATTGGACAATGGCTTGCACAACAAGATAAGTTAACAGTTCTTGGTCAACAAAATAAAACATAGATGCAAAAAAATAAACGGCTGTGAAGAATTTTCTACGACCGTCTTTATCAATTATATACCAAATATATTCAATAAAGCTTTACATATCAATAACTTAAAGAATTCTATAGGCTAATTTACAAGTATAAAGCCAAGGCATGCTTTTTTTCATTTTCACATTTAAAGAATGTGCAAACCATTGGCTTTATACTTAACTCTAGGTTTTATACTTGACTTTGAGATAAAGTAGAATCTTTGATAGAGTTTTGCACTTTTTCAAATGCACGCATTTCAATTTGTCTTACTCGTTCTCGACTAATATTAAATTCACCAGAGAGTTCTTCTAGGGTTAGTGGTACATCGTTTAAACGACGCGCTTTAAATATACGCTTTTCGCGTTCATTGAGATTGTCCATGGCATTTATGAGCATGGAACGGCGATTTTCTAATTCACTTTTTTCAATTAAAATTTGTTCTTGATCGTTAGATTCATCCACCAACCAATCTTGCAACTCACTGTTTTCCCCTTCTTTTGTTCGAATTGGTGCGTTGAGTGAAGTGTCACCACCAAGCCTACGATTCATTGATACAACTTCATCTTCTGTGACATTCAACTGGATTGCAATTTTTTTCACTTGTTCTGCATTGAGATCGCCACTATCAAGTGCTTGAAGTTTACTTTTTAACTTACGAAGGTTGAAAAACAAACGCTTTTGATTAGCTGTTGTCCCCATTTTCACCAAACTCCAAGAGCGCAATACATATTCTTGGATTGATGCTTTAATCCACCATATTGCATAGGTTGCAAGACGAAAACCCCGCTCTGGTTCGAAACGTTTAACAGCTTGCATGAGTCCAACATTGCCTTCTGAAATGACTTCCCCAATGGGAAGTCCGTAGCCCCGATATCCCATCGCGATTTTAGCTACGAGACGCAAATGGCTGGTTACTAGCCTATGCGCAGCTTTTAGATCATTATGCTCACGGTAACGCTGAGCTAACATATATTCTTCTTTTGGCTCAAGCATTGGAAAACGACGCACTTCTTCCAAGTAACGGTTTAAACCACCATCACCTGTCATTACTGATAATAAATTCATATGGGCCATATAGCACCCTCCTTTTGTTTGAATTCCCTGATAAGGCAAATTCTATGTTTTAGATAGCTAACTATCCTCATAACCTCACTCTAGCATATTTTTCAATTTTGTTCAAAAAAAGATATTTTATTGTGAAATCTTGAGAAGGGGAAAAGTTTCAATTCATTTTTTTAAAAAGTTTAATAAGTTTAGCCATATCTTGAGGCAGTGGTGCGGAAAACGACATAACTTTACCGGTAGAAGGATGTTCAAAAGTAAGACTTGCAGCATGGAGTGCATGTCGGTTGAATTGATCGATTGCATTTCTAATAGTGGAGTTGAATGTGTTTGATTTTGTTTTAAAAGCGTTTCCATAAACTGTATCGCCTATGAGTGGATGCCCAATATGAGTCATATGAACACGGATTTGATGGGTGCGTCCAGTTTCCAAGCGACATTCCAGAAGGCTAGCAAAAGATGTTGAGTCTGCATGAGAGCCATATTTTTCAAGCAGAGAAACATGTGTAACAGCGTGACGAGCATAAGGGTTTTGGTTATGGATGACAGCTTGCTTTGTCCGGTTATGGGGCGAACGGCCAAGTGATGCATCAATTGTCCAGACATTGCGCTGAGGTGTTCCCCAAATCAAGGCATGGTAGCGTCGATCTAATGCGCAGGTACGTCCATGATCAGAAAATTGAGCACTGAGACTTTTATGAGCTAGATCATTTTTTGCAACAACCATGACACCGCTTGTATTTTTATCAAGACGATGGACAATACCAGGGCGTTTAACACCACCTATACCAGATAAACTATTCCCACAGTGGTAAATAAGGGCATTAACCAATGTACCGGTCCAATTGCCATTCCCAGGATGAACAACAAGACCGGCTGGTTTGTTAATAACAATGACATGATCATCTTCAAAAAGAATGTCCAATGCAATGGCTTCAGCGCTAGGTTCTGCATCACGAAGGTCCGGCATTTCTAATTCAATTATTTGGTTAGGTTTTAATTTTATTTTAGGTTCCTTTATGAATTGACCATCAATTTTAAGACAGCCTTCACGGATGAGAGTTTGCAAACGCGAACGTGAGAGCACATCATGATATTGTTTTGCGAGCCACTGATCAAGACGTTGCCCAAGAGCACCTTCATCCGTTATTTTCTGTATTACCATACGATTCCTATTAAGTTTTTAATAAGATTTTACCAGTACGAAATTGCTTTACTATCGAGAAACTCTTTAATTCCCCAATGTCCTCCTTCACGAGCGCGCCCAGAAAATTTTACACCTCCAAAGTAGCTTCCACTGGGTAATCCATGTCCATTAACTTCTACCATACCAGAGCGTACTTGTGCCGCAATACGACGACATTTGTTGCGATCTTGCGATTGAATATAGTTTGTAAGACCATACTCAGTCTCATTCGCTAAAGCGATGGCTTCTTCTTCTGTACTAAAAGAAAGAATCGAGAGAACTGGACCAAAGATTTCTTCTTTAAAAATACGCATATGAGGTTTTACATCAGCAAAGACTGTTGGACGGACATAATAACCGCGTTCCATTCCTTTCGGTAAACCAGTCCCGCCTGCAACAAGAGTTGCACCTTCATCAATTCCCGATTGGATAAGATCTTGAATTTTATCATATTGTTTTTTTGAAACAACGGGCCCAATATGATTTCCTTCTTGGCAGTTTGGTCCTACTTTTGTTGTTTCTGCAATATCTTTGGCTATTTTCACGGCTTTGTCATAGATGCTCTGTTCCACAAGCATACGAGTTGGTGCATTACAACTTTGTCCACTATTATAAAAGCAATGTCGTGCACCACGTTGAACAGCATCTGAGTCGGCATCAGCAAAGATAATATTCGCTCCTTTTCCCCCAAGTTCCAGACAGACTCTTTTTAAAGTAGCGCTGGCATTTTTAGAAATATCTTTTCCTGCTCTAGTTGAACCAGTAAAGCTGATCATTTCTAAATCTGAATGTGCAGAGAGGTAAGAGCCGACAGTCGCACCATCACCATTGATTAAATTAAAAACACCGGCTGGAAGTGCGGCTTCATCTAAAAATTCAGCAAAAAGCATAGCAGAAAGAGGCGCAATTTCAGAGGGCTTTAACACCATGGTACAGCCAGCCAAGAGAGCAGGAATAACTTTAAGAGTTACTTGATTCATGGGCCAATTCCATGGCGTAATTAATCCTACGACGCCGATAGGATCGTAGTGAAGGATTGCTTGCTCATTTCCCTTTATTAAAGTTTCTTGGAACGAAAACTCTTTATAAGCTTCGATAAAATTGCGAATATGGGAACTTCCGGTTGCAGTTTGCGCATTAAGCGCCATATCAATTGGTGCTCCCATTTCCATTGAAATGGTTTTTGCCATGTCTTTGGAACGTTTTTCGTAGATCTCTAGAATTTTTTCAACAAATCCAAGACGCTCATTTGGTGACGTTGTTTTCCATTTTTGAAAGGCTTCTTTAGCCGCATTAATTGCTTTATCAGCATCTTTTGTACTTCCAAGGCTAATGACAGCACAAGCCTCCTCTGTTGATGGATTAATGACGTCAAAATCGTGAGGAGTGCTTGGCTCATCCCATAGACCATTGATATAAAATTTCCGTTTATCAAACATAATTCACTCCCTTTTTTCTATTTATATTTATGTAATTATGATTGTCTTAGTCTAAGCCTTTTTAAACGAGGATAACAAGGATAATCTTATAAAAACGTGAGAAATTAGATTATATCGTGATAATTGAGCATGGAGAATTCAATAGAGCAATGCTTATTGTATTATTGAGACTAGTTTCTTTTATGAAAAGGGAGAGAAAGAGAGGCATAGACAATTTTCTTGAAGCTTTTTTATCATGAAGTTTTCTTCAAAACAAATGAAATACGCGCTCTATGACACCATAAACTGGGCAATTTATATCGTAAATATGCAAAAGGCAGATTATGAATATGCATTATGGCATTATTTTTTTCATTAAAAAGTAACCATCAGCAAAAGGTTATTAACCTTCGTATGATAGTTTCTACGAATTCTTTTTGAAAAGGTTATTTTTCTCATTGCTATAAATTTGTTGGGTGCCATGCATAATTCGAAAACAAAATCTATTTCTACGTCTTCTTTTTCTGATGATGGTACAAAAGGTGCATCAAGAGAAGATTTATCTGTTAAGATTACTGAGATATTTCCTTATCCGGAAGTGTGGAAAAAGGCATTTGCCCTCGGAAAAAACGTTCGTTTCACGAGAACCCCAGAAGTTGAGATTTTGCGTCGTCGTATAGAAACAGATCCAGTTTTTGCAAAACAGTTTAAAATTTTTACGAAGCAAGATCAAAAAAAAATTACAGATACAGATATTGTACGTTGTAACAAGAAAACAACAAATATTCTTTCGACAAAAAAAGTCATTAATCCTCAATCAATAGAGAATAAAACATCAGTTTGTCATTCAACGGTTTTGAAGCAGTTGTCACGTCAAACTACTCGTATGCCGTCAGCAAATATTCCACTTGAGGAGGATAAACAAGAACGTAAATTACAAGTGGAAAATGTGCTACAAAAAATAAAACCTGCTTTGCATCTTTCCGATGATGCATTTTTTGAGTGTGAATCTTTGATATTTGAACATGTGGAGACTCAAACTTCAAAAGAGGATGGAATATCAATTGATACGACAAATGAAATTACACCAGATATTCCCACAGCCTTTGATGAGTCAATAACGGCTCTTTACCGTGTTCTTGAATACCGCTTTCCACAACTCTATGATTCAATTACATCAGAATCTCCAGCGGAAAGGATGCGAGGTGTTGAGAAAATTTCTGATTTAATGCATACAAATAATGATACTACTAAAGAGAGTCATTCTAATCTTTCTGTTGAAGATTCTGCTCATACGTTAAGTAATACAGGCGCGTTAAGCGATGCAGGGGCGAGTATAGAGACTGAAAATAGCAATAATACTGTCGCCAATAATACTGTTGATTGTATAAACAAAGCCGTCACAAAGAATTCAAAAGATTTTTCTGTGATGCAAGCAAACAGTAAAAATAAAACATTGCAATCTACTCGTATGCCATTAGGTAATTATGATTCTGCTTTTATGCAAAATATTCAATCTATTGACTGTGATGTTTATGAATTTCCTCCGATCAACTTATTACAGGAACCTGTTTTTCATGAAGGTACGATGATTCCTCAAGAAACATTAGAACGTGGTGCTGGACTTTTGGAAAGTGTTTTGGAAGATTTTGGCATTAAGGGTGAAGTTATCCATGTTCATCCAGGGCCAGTGGTAACAATGTATGAATTTGAACCCGCCGCGGGCGTAAAGTCATCGCGCGTTATTAATCTTTCTGATGATATTGCGCGTTCTATGTCTGCTATTTCTACACGCGTTGCTGTAATTCCTGGACGTAATGTTATCGGGATTGAGTTACCCAATGCGGTTCGTGAAACCGTTTATTTACGAGAATTAATCCAAACACGTTCTTTTCGTGAAAGTGAATTTAAACTTGCTCTTGCTTTGGGGAAGGGGATTAATGGTGAACCGGTCATTGCAGAATTAGCAAAAATGCCTCATTTATTGGTTGCAGGAACAACAGGATCAGGCAAGTCTGTTGCAATTAATACAATGATTTTGTCGATTCTTTATCGTATGACACCAAAGCAATGTCGTTTGATCATGGTTGATCCTAAAATGTTAGAGCTTTCTGTTTATGATGGCATTCCACATCTTTTAACACCCGTTGTCACAGATCCCAAAAAAGCAGTAACAGCTTTAAAATGGGCGGTTCGTGAAATGGAAGAGCGTTATCGCAAAATGGCTAAGTTGGGTGTGCGTAATATTGATGGTTTTAATGCACGCGTTGCACTTGCAGCTCAAAAAGGCGAAACAATCATGTGTACTGTTCAGTCGGGTTTTGATAAGGAAACAGGGGAAATGCTTTATCATGAAGAAGCCATGGATCTCACGCAGCTTCCTTATATTGTTGTGATTGTTGATGAGATGGCTGATCTTATGATGGTGGCAGGGAAAGAGATAGAGAATGCCATTCAGCGCTTAGCGCAAATGGCGCGTGCGGCAGGTATTCATCTTATTATGGCAACACAACGTCCTTCTGTTGATGTTATCACAGGTACAATTAAAGCGAACTTTCCTACCCGCATTTCTTTTCAAGTAACATCAAAAATTGATAGTCGTACGATCTTGGGTGAACAAGGTGCTGAAACGCTTTTAGGTCAGGGGGATATGCTTCATATGGCAGGTGGTGGACGCATTGTGCGCGTTCATGGACCTTTTGTCTCAGATGAAGAAGTTGAATCCATCGTTGCACATCTTAAAATGCAAGGAAAACCTGATTATTTAGCAACGGTAACAGATAATGAAGACGATAACAAAGAGGATACTTCTGCTGATTCAGCTGCTGAAATTTCTGAGGAAGAAAATTTTGATGAAGAGGGTGAGGAACTTTATAACCAAGCTGTAAAAATTGTTATGCGTGATAAAAAATGTTCAACATCTTATATTCAGCGCCGACTTTCAATCGGCTATAATAAAGCAGCTTCTCTCGTCGAGCGAATGGAAGAAAAAGGCATTGTTGGAGCCGCTAATCATGTTGGAAAACGTGAAATTTTACTCAATGAAGGAAAATAAACAAACGCATTTAAAAATATGCAATTTTTTAAATATCTGACAGTTATTATTTAAATGTGCTTGTTTTATTTTTTTATATAATATTAAAAATTTAAATGGAGAGTAATAAAGCAAAAGCGATCTTTTGTATTAAGACTTCTGATGAGGTAAACAAGCTGATATCAAAGGAGATTATGAGATGTTTTTAACATTTCTAAATGATCTGGAATATAAAGAAATTAAACAAATCTTTATATGAAAACAGATAATTTGTGTTCTCTTTTTTACAGAGAAATTTTTTAATAAAATAGTGCGGTGGCATATTTTTTGTTTTTTCTTTTGTAGCGATTCTAATGAAAGAAAGATCTTTGGGAGATTATTGAGAGCATCATAAGAAAAATGCCCAATATGCAAGTTCTGTTGCATAGGATACTTTAAAGCGTCACGCTGAATTTATTATCATTTGATATTATTGGCTCAAGAAAGATGTTCTTACGAGAAGCTTTATTTGAAAAAGAGATTTTGATAATGCAGTATATTGATTTATAGTAATTGATCATTATTCACAGTGAATAAAAGTCTCAAACATTGTAAGATTTTCTCATTTCAAATCTGTTTCTGTTGAAACAATTAAAACCGTTTTCTTGCGTATCATAATAATGTAGGAGTAAAAAAGTTAAAAAATAAAAAGGCTGCTTATGAACGCCTTCAAATGCCGAGAACTATTGATAACATTAGGGGCTGAAATTAGTATAATGATGGTGCTAACCAGCTATTTTATAAGTATAAAAATGGTAATGCACAATGCCTTGATATCCTCTATAGGGACTTTTACATTACACCATTTACAGATGACGTCGTAAAATAAGCTTGGGGATCTTGGGAGATATCTTTTCAAAAAAGGCGCATGAATGTGTAAAATAAGTGTATTCTTTTTGAGTACTATTTATGCGAGGGAGATGTTACCATTATTGTAACAAGATTTATTACATAATGGGTGAATAAGCAACAAGAGCTGGAAGCTTCTTTTTATTCTTGTTTTGTTGATGAAACAGTCAAAATTTTGCTACAGACAATTGATATGAGATATCAAGTTATTTTAACCAGAATAGATAATTGTAAACAAATTAGCATTATTCATTTGAGAGTAAATTCAACACTTTTTAGTTTTAGTTATGCCATTAAAAGCAGATGAGTTAAAGTTAAATACAAATGAATTAAAATGTCAGCAAGAAGCTTTTCGTTTTACACCAGAGCTTTTGCCACGGCCTTTTACGTGGGAAATCGATCACAATGGTTTGTTTTGTGAAGTCTCAAAAGAGCTAGCTGAAGTTGTTGGTCCTCTCTCTTCTTCTATTTTAGGGTGTAGTTTTCATGAGCTTGCTCATCAATTTAATGATGATCGATATCTGGTTCTCAGTCGTTTTATTGAAGCGGCTATGCCTTGGAGTAAAGAGATTGTTCAATGGCCTGTTGATGGTTGCTTACAATGGCTTGATGTTGAATTGTCGGCTTTGCCAATTTTTGATGTTAAAAAGCAGCTTAAGGGGTTTCGTGGCTTTGGTGTTTTAAAAATACAAAAAAAAGTCCAAGAAAAAAGAAATGAAAAGCTAGAAACAGAAATGCTATGTCTTACGGAGATAGAACGCTCAGCTTTTCGTGAAATTGCAGAGCAATTGCGTGATGAATTGAATTCATCGGTAAAAGAAGAAAATTTAGTTGAAGAAACAGCTATTCAGTTACCATATGCACAAACATTGCCGGTAAATGCTATAGAACAAGCTCTCGTAAAAGAGCCCGCTGCAGTTTTATCATTGTTGGATACAGCAACAGATGGTGTTTTATGGTTGGATGAAGAGGGCTTTGTTCAATCAGCGAGTAGGGCAGCCTTAGCATTAATGGGTTATGAAATAAATGAACTACGAGGACAACCATTCTCTTCATTATTTACTTTGCAAAGCCGACTTTTGGTTGAAAAGTATTTTAAATCAATCCGTATGGAGGAAAAAAATCAGGTTTTAAATCGCAGTGAAACCGCTGATTTAATGACAAAAAATCATAAAAATATAACCGTTTTGATAACGATTGTATTTTTGGTAAAGCAAGGCAATTATGCTGTTATGTTGCGTGATAGGACACAAACAGTTCCATCAGGAGAAAAAAAAGCAGAAGAGGATAAAATCGTTGGAGTTGTTCATGAAATACGAACACCTTTGAATGCTCTTATTGGTTTTGCAGAAATTATGAGAGAAGGCCGTTTTGGTTCGATAGAAAATGAGCGCTATCATGGATATTTACGCGATATTATTTCCTCTGGAAAACATATATTATTGCTGATTAATCAATTACTAGAGTGCTCGAAGATAAATTATTCTGGTTCCGATAACCAGATTGATTCTTCCCTTATTTCTGAAACATTTGATGTAATATCTTGTTTACGTGCGACGATAGCTTTTCTTGAAACTCAAGCCAATCAGAACGGCATTATCATGCGTATTGTTGCTCCACCTCACGTTCCATTTATTCCTGTATCACAACAAGTGTTTCGCCAGATTATATGGAATCTTCTTTCCAATGCTATTCGTTTTACACCTTTGGGTGGACAGATTATTGTTCACGTTTCTTATAGAAAAGAACGTGTAAAAATTTCAGTGAGTGATAATGGTATAGGGATGAACGAAGAAGAGATTATACAGGCACTGCAACCTTATGGTCAAGTAGAGCGCAAAGATGGACGATCTGGTGATAGCGCTTTTATGGGAACAGGTTTAGGCCTCCCAATGTGTAAAGCAATGGTGGAAGAAAGAGGGGGACAATTTTTACTGTTCTCAAAACCCAATCATGGAACAACTGTGGAAATGTTTTTTCCTCGTGTTCCATGATGTAAATCTTGCATAAAATTATTTTTTCTTAGCCAAAAGATCTCTAATTTCTGTTAAAAGTTGTTCTTCTGAAGACGTTTTTTTGGGGCTTTCTTCTTCTTTTCTACGAATTTTATTCATAGCCTTAACGAATAAAAAAAGAACCCAAGCAATAATGAGAAAATTGATAAGTAAAGTAATAAAGTGTCCATAGCTAATGGTTGCTCCAGCTGCTTTGGCGGCACTCAATGTTGCTTGTTTTTCGCCAGCAAGTTGAATAAACATATTAGAAAAATCAATCCCACCTGTAATCAGCCCAATGATTGGCATAAAAATATCATTGACAATTGAGTTGACCAAGCTACCAAAAGCACCCCCTATAATCACACCGATAGCAAGATCAATCATATTACCTTTTAGGGCAAATTCTTTGAATTCTTTAAGCATTGCATTTTCCCCTTTATATAAGCGATATACGGTAATTTACTTACCGCTTTTGATGAAAAAGGAAAGGGCAGATTTTATTTTTAGGATTATATTACGATATTAATATTATTTTCAAAGAACTTTATAAGGTTTAATAAAGAGCTTTAGGGCTCTATTTGAATGTACATAGAATATTTCCTAGAAAAAAGCTTTTTTGATAAAAACTATATCTGCTTTTTCAACAGAAAGTAGAAAACTGTAGCTTAATTTATATAATTGCCTCAAGATTTTTATGTTAACATTAAAAAGAGAGGTTTTTACACAATACCACAAAATAAGTAGTGTAGAAAGTTGAGCTATCAGAAAGCTTTTCAAATGAAGTACATATATTAGCATAACATTTTGTCATAAAAAGAGAATTTAGGAATAAAAAATATATTTCAGCACTGATAGAAGAAATAGATAGATGAGACAGGAGTAAAACTTATAATTTAATTCCTCTTAATTTAGTAAGCGATAATAGCAATTAGGAGGGCATTATGGCTTATCTAAAAGCTATTTGTATTGGGTTACATGAGCTAAAATGGCGATAATTCGGATGGAAGAAACACATTTCATCTGCTGGAAGATTGTATCAGTTTATAAATAGCAGAGCTCTAGGGTTTGCAAGATCATTTTGGTTTGGAAGTCGTTGGTATGATGTTTGAGTTCAATAATCAACTGTCATTACTTAAAATATATGTTAGGCAGAGCACTTAATAGATGCAAAATTGTATTTAATACATCAGAAATGGCAAAGAAAACAACGCAGATTATCAATAGAGTACAAATTGATTGAACATTCTGTTGCTCATAAATAGTGCAACAATAGTATGAATTTAGATGATTTTATGAACTATGTATCCTATAAATGCTAGGAAAAAATAGCTTTATAGAACAAGCTTTGTTTCTATTGAAAACAATATTACACAAAGGAACTTTGGGAATAGAGATAATTTGCCTGCATTTTTAAGAAAATTATGAGCGTGCCTGCATAAGGCGTCATAAAACCATGACTATGGTAAGAGCCATTGATGTTCCAATTCATGCTGAATTTTATAAGATTAGGATTCATATTTTAATCTTTAAAAAATGTCGAAAAAGAGAAACATTTTTTAAGAATAAAAAGTTCTTTACATAGTATAACCAATATAAACATGTATGGCTATTATGTGATGAGTTTTCTTCTAGAAGGGGAATATTATTTGGATAATATGCTTGCTTTGATTGGAAATCTTTTGTGTTAAAAGGTAGAGGTGAGGTGCGATGGATCATTTTTATGTTGTGGAGAAGAATTGATGAGTTTTTTTCGTTGTATTGGCCGTTCTGCCTTATTTATGTTGGATCCAGAGCAAGCACACGGTTTAGCGATTCTTGGGCTGAAAAGTGGATTAAATGGTTGTCAAAAGGTTATCGACAAACGTTTGTGTGTAACTGTTGCTGGTCTTGAGTTTGAAAATTTTATTGGTCTTGCAGCGGGGTTTGATAAAAATGCAGAGGTTGTAGATGGTATTTTTCGGTTAGGATTTGGTTTTACTGAAATTGGGACAGTGACACCAAAGCCTCAGATTGGAAATCCTAAACCACGGCTTTTTCGTTTAAAAGAAGATGAAGCGATTATTAATAGAATGGGCTTTAATAATGACGGACATCAAGTTGTTTACAATAGATTGCATGCGTGTAAAAAAACTGGTGTTATAGGAGTCAACATTGGAGCCAATAAGGATACGGTCGATAAGATTGATGATTATACTGTTGGTATTGCTCATTTTTATGATGTTGCTGATTATTTTACGGTTAATATTTCTTCTCCTAATACACCAGGTTTACGTGATTTACAGGCCCGTGACAGTTTGCATCTTTTGTTGAGTGCAATTTCGCAAGCGCGAAATGAGCAAGAGAACAAGCATGGATTCTCCATTCCCATTTTTTTAAAAATTTCTCCTGATTTATCAGAGAAAGAATTAGATGATGTTGCTGAAGAAATAAAACTTTCTGATTTTGATGGACTCATTGTTTCTAACACAACTCTTTCACGCCAAGGTCTTAACAATAGTCACTTCCGTAATGAAGAGGGTGGGCTTTCTGGACGTCCACTCTTTGAGCGTTCTACTATTATGCTTGCAAAAATGCGTCAAAAGTTAGGGAAGGAGATTGCAATTATCGGCGTTGGCGGTGTAAAGGATGCTGAAACCGCTTTGGAAAAAGTAAAAGCTGGTGCAGATTTGATTCAATTATACAGTGGGATGATTTATGAAGGTCCAAATCTTGCCATAACTATTCTGAAAGAGATTTTGCAAATGATGCACCAAGATGGTGTTGATAACATAAAAAACTATCGTGATCATAGTCTTGAGCATTGGGCAAAATTTCCTTTGTAAAAAACACTTTTTTCTTCACAAAAAATTGCGAGTTTTGTTTAAAGGGGCTTGCAAACTTTGTTGATCTTCCTTATGTCACATAAGCAAAGGATAAATGTTTACGAAATCGTGAGCAGTTATAATGCGTTTGTTTTTTGTGCGGTTGTAGCTCAGTTGGTTAGAGCGCTGGTTTGTGGCACCAGAGGTCGTAGGTTCAAATCCCACCAACCGTACCATTTGTCTTGTTACAACTTTTCTAATTCTTATTTTTGGCGTTTTGTGAGGCGGTTAAAAGCCGCGCTTGGCGGGCTTTTTTGCGTGTGAGCCGTCACGGAGCAGAGACCTTGCACGGATGATTTTTTTCAAATTTTGCCCAAAACGGAATGATACGATCAATAATCGCTTGAAATATAAACGGGTTAACTGAATCTATGATTCTGATTGCAATTGCAACAATAAATATCTCTATCAGTATATTTATATATTTTTAGTATATTTTGTAAACCGAGAGCATCTTATTTGACTTTCATTATTATTGCTCATAATATAAACTATTAAGTTTAAATACATAAAATAAGTAAGCATAAATTTGCTAATATCTGCCATATTTTTGACACAATACTCTTGATTTTATCAACTATATATTATAAACATGAACTTGCATGAAAGTGCATTCATATCTCTAGGGGGTGTTTCGGTGGTTGATTATGGGTAAGCCATTCTGGCGCGGGGACATAAGTAACTCTGGGGAATTTATTTATACACTAAATTGGAGAAAATAAATGGGAAGTTCAAGTAGTTCGCACGATTATTGCAGTGCCGATAATTTTAGTAGCAAATATAACTCTGGTAGTGCGTTTGGTGACAAGTATGGTGGTCACGTTGGCATTGCGAGTGGTGTTGTCGTAGGATTGGCAGCGCGTAATCCTATGGTTGGCATGACCGTAGGAAGCTTTGCGCAAGGTGTAGGCGATAAGTTCGGAGGCATCATAGGCGGTTATACTGGTTATGCTGTGGCTTCTGCTCAGTGTGGCACACAGTTGTTGGGTCAATCTATTGCTAATTCAGGTCGTGGGATGTTGATGCGCTTTTGATGTAGTTCTTTGGGTTATCCTAAAGCCTAGAACGGTGGTACTGTAAAAGGTGCCACCTTTATGTTTGGAATATTGCACAGGAGGAGCTATGGACGCGTTTGGTTTAGTGCTCGTTTATTTTTGTCTGTGGCTTGGCATATTGTATCTATTCCTCAAAACTATTGCTATTAATGGAAAAAGCATGTTAGGCAGGGAAAACATGGTTGCATTCATAGTGGCGGCATTGGTTGTTCCTCCTCTCATGTATGCCTTTGAGTATATAGTCGGTGTGCCGATAACATCTCCTCATGTTATTATAATTATGTTCTTTCTTTCTTTTTGCATTGAATTTATACCCAATATAGTAAACAATATAAAGTGCTTTAGTTTGGCCATTATCGCAAGTTGCCCCATTTTTTTCATCGCAGCTGGTTTTATGGTTATGAGTGATGGCGTTCTGTTAGATTTTTTTGATCTGCAGCTTTCGAGCTATATTTATCTGCTTTTCATTATTCCGTTGATGATAGAGGGGGCTCGCTATGTCCTAATTGCTAAAGCTTTGAAGGAAAAATCTATGTCCGTGCTAGATTTAAGCATTTGCATTGGTTGTGGGTTTGCCATAGGCATCTTTTTTGTGTCATCACTGCTTTTATCAGACCTTCGAGAAATCTATCAACAGATAGGTTTTGCAAACAGGGAGACAGTGAAAAAAATGTTTGATTATGCGGTGCTTGGTTTTGCTATTCTAATGGGCCAGGTTTTTTTGACATTTTTGATGGTTCTCTTTGTTACTACAAAGAAATATTATTGGTTGGTCCTTGATGTTCTTGCAGAGCTGTTTTTTAGCCTCTTTGTTTCTTATTCTATAGCGTTTGTTCATACAGACGATAACTATGTAATGGTTATAAAGTGGCTTTGTTTGCTGTCTGCTGTTTATTATATGTACGTGCGTTACATTAAATCAAAGAGTGTCAAGCTTAGCGTGATTAACCCGTTTAAAAAGAAAACTGAGTGAGAAGACAGGAGGCTATAGTTCTTTGGGTTTTATCCTAAAGCCTAGAGCAGCCACCCCAAGAGGGGCAGTTTCTGGAGCAATAGTAGGCGGGGTCCGTGACGCAGCCGCGGGTATTGCTAAAGCTGGTTGGGATTGTGTTCGCTCTAAGTGGTGAAATTGTTGTTTGACCTAGCTTTGTTAACAAGGTAAAGGCCTTGCTGAGGGGTACGCTATCAGCCTCTTAGCAGGGAGTTTCTCTTCCGCAATAATATCTTGGTATGCTTGGGAGGGCAAGGCGCTTTAAGGAAATTATATGTCTGACTTAATTTTTGGAATGCTGCTTAGTTTTGGGATAAGTTCCAGCCCTCGTGTCCTTAAAAACAATGGCTTGTTGGGCGAGCGCGTCATTTTGGGGGGGCTAGCTGGCCTTTCCTGCGCTATCATCTTCGCTTATCCACATAGTGAAAGTGGGCTTTCAGACTTATCTTTTTTGCTTTTGGTATGTTATCTTGGCGTGCTTTTAATTCTGCACGAGCGCTACTCATATAAATATTTAGTTCTTGGATTCTGTGGTGCAGTTGCTGCCTTGTGTATTGGGGCAGGTTTTGTATATTTGAGCTCTTTGTTGCCATTGCCTGCTTTGTCTGCTGCTAATAATAGCCAGCAGCAGGTGGTGCATTACATGAGTTTGGTTGCTGCAAACTATCCCTTTTTTATCCTTTTGATATCAGTTTTAACTGCGGAGCTTTTGCGTTTGTGGTTGCTTCGCGTATATAAGCCAGAATTAGCTGCGCGTGAGGTCCTTTATTTCGGGCTGGGCTGGGGTGTTCTAGACTTATGCTATAAGACCCTCCCAGCTCTTTTTCTTTACTTGAATTACCGTGTTGATAGGGCGCCACAAATGGCGGGCTATGTCGCATTTGAATCTTGTCCACAAGCGATCAGCTATCTTATTGCCGCGGGCATGATTGTATTGATGCATGGTGTAAATACGCGCTTTATGTATCTTGGTTTCCAAGATAAGCGCAAGGCCTATTTCTATCTGCCTTTTGTAATTCATTTTGCGGTTGATCTTTTGTCTATGTTTGGTATTTCTTCAGACTACGCAATATTAATAAATTCTATTTCTGAGGCTTACCATAATGCTTGACAAATTGACATTATCTGTTATCGGCGCTGTTTTTTGTCTGGTGCTGATTATTTTTCCTTTGATGAAGAAAAAAACATTGGTTGAACATTTGGTTTTCTTGCTCGTTGTTTTGTGTCTTGTTTTTCTTTATGTTTATGGCGCTGTGAGTTATTTTCCTTATTATGTTTTGGCGCTTTCGCTTATATTGGGGTACCGCTGGTTACTCTCTTTGGTTAAAGCGTTTAAAGGCACGAAGGCGATTATTGGGGCAAGCGCTGGTTGTTATGTGCTTTTGATTTTTTTTCTATACGGCTTTATGCGTATGATAGGTAGTTTAATTTTTGATTTTTCTGCTTATAGTACGCCTAATATTGTTTTTGCTGTTGGTCTATTCCCTATAGGCATGGCGATTATGCAGTTTTTTTTGCTCTATCATTGGGTGGCAGAAGATAATGGCAATGGTGTAGAGGCAGCACTGGGCGTGGGAATGGGGATTTGGGGGGCTGCTATAGGGCTTGCACTGCTTACATCTCTACCAGAAGCTGTGAAGATCCTAAAAGGAGCCTTTAGTCTTGATAGGGACGCCTTACTTTTTTTACTTGAGACGGTAATATATTATGCGTTTATTATAGCTCTGAGTCTTTTATCAACTTTCTTAATGCTTGTGGTTTTCCTTGATAAGAAATGGCGTTTTTTTGTTCTTATCTTGCTTTTACAATGCTTGGCGGCTTGGGCGCGCTTTTCATGGCGGGCCGCTGAGCCAGAACTTCTTGCAATTGGGCATTATACAATCGCTACTATTCTTATGTTTGCTCTTATGCGGCAAATTTATGATTTTGTGCAAGACAGATTATCCATGAAGAAAAATAGCAGTTACGCTGTAGTAAATGAGGGGGCATAATAATGTTGGTTTTATTTATTACTTCGCTTCTCGCAGTCCTTATTTATGGCGCTGTCATTTATAATTTTTTTCGCTCTACATTTAGTTGGATAAATGTGCTGTTGAGCGGCATAGTTTTTGGGGTGATTGTTCTGTTAGTATGGCGTTACTCGGAAACAGAACATAAACTTGATGCCTTACGTTTACTGCAAGTGCTTGGCGTTGTTTTTCTTCTATGTGTGTTTCATCATTTTCTGAAGTTCAAATTGGTTGTCGCTGGTGCTGTGGGATGGTTTGTTGCTAGCTGCATTGCTGGCGGGTTTATTGCTTTTTGGGAGCAATCTGTAATAAAAACGCTTTATATGATGAATATTGTTGAAACCAAGAGTCGTGCAGAGCAGGGGCTGGCGCTTGTTTTTTTATTTTTAACATTTTCGGTTTTTTTTGTTGTAGCAGAAGAAGCTATGCGTCGTTGGTTAGTTACTAAGTTTTATCGGTGCTCGCCTAGTTTGTTGTGGCGTTTGCCGCTGAATATTGGCATAGGCTGGGGTTTATGCGAATTAGTTTATAAGGCGCTAGGGCCTTTCCTTGTTTATAATGGCTGGCCTATTCGATCTAGGTTATTAGCCAATGAGTATGTAATTTTTTATTCCTGGACGCAAGCGAGTATTTTTTTGTGTGCTTTAATGAGCGTCATACTTATGCATATTTTCAATACATGCTTGGCGTATCGTGGTGTTGTTACGCGCTCTAAATTTTATGCGTGTGCGCCTTTTTTTGTCCACGCTATTGCTAACTGTTTCGGTGCAACAGTGCTGGTTACAGAGAAGGTTTGGTTTAATGTTGGGGGCAGCTTGTTTATTCTACTTTGTGTGATGTTGTTCATATATTTTGAAAGCAAAAATCCTTTAATACAAAACATAAAATTGCGCGCTTAAAGTGTTGTAGAGTGATGAATAATTTTGCGTACTCTAAGTATGGCTAGAGAGCCTGATACGCGCTTGCTGTTCTGCAAAAAAATAGAGAAGGTTAGCACCGACGTAACGCGTCCAGTACCAAGAGCGACGTCATTTCTGCACTAATTGGGGGGAGGGTGTGCCACTGTCCACGTGCATATGGGAGTTTGCAAATATGCTATCATGTAACTTTCTAGTATTTTCCTTTCTATTATCCTCCATGAGATTGAAGCCGGGAATCTTGAGGCCGGTGGTAACGCATTATTGCAAAGACAAACCCTGGCTAGGGTTTGGTCACCCGATTATGCAACGGGATGTCCGAGTTGATTTCTTTTTTTCACGCTTTCAGATGCCTATGCGCCCCTTCAGTTCGCTTGCGCGATCTATTTCGGACAATACAGGACTGCAACCCAATGTCGATTTTCTAATTGCAAGCATCATGAGCAAACATCGGGCTTCTCCTGAGCTGGGATTGTTGGCTTTTTTCGTTTGTCGTATGCCGATACTTCTCGCGCACTATCAAGCGCGGTTTAGTGCTCATTCCTTCGGTTTATCATCAAAGGATTTAAGAAAAAAATATAAAAAAGTCCCCAAATTATGGCTATAAAGCATCGCACCGAGCCAAATTTCTTGAGTATATGTCAGAGTATCAACCGCACCGATGCGTGCTTGCGGGCAAATCAATATTTCTCACTGGAATTTAGCCCATAACTATTTGAAACAGGGCTTGTTACTCGAAGCCTTGCATCAGTTTTCAGTTCGATTCGCCACCGTGGTGGCTAAAAACTCGGATCTCACTTATCGCTATCTCCCTGTCATGGTTGAACAGTTTTTCTCTACCACCCATTTTGATAGCGATCGGTTATGCGTTGAAGGACATATTGAACGCATTAATGAGGCCTACTGTATTCACTGTAAGGCTAGCACATATGACAATGGAAAGGCCGTTATTGCGCAGGCAATCATCATGGTCAGTAAGGTCTGCTTCTTTAGCTCGTGTTCTGAGAAAGCCGCTCTTCCATTACTAGGCGATTTATGTAAGATTTCTTCCGTAACCGGAGATTCTTGTACTTTTTCCTTTAATGCGCATCACCCGCTTTTTGAGGAACATTTCCCCTCCCACGCCGTATGTCCTGGTTCACTATTGATTGAGATGGTTCTGGCTTTGGCCACGCAGGGTAGGGCGAAAAATATCGCATCTGTTGCGCTGAAAAAAGTAAAGTTCATTGAAGCAGTTTATCTGGGAGATACCTATCAGTTGACCATTAAACAGGATACAGAGTGTGAACTGGGTGGCGTTTTTTATATTCATACGGAAACTAAAAAACGAAGCACTTGCGGTAAGTTTTCTATCAAATATAAAAAGGAGGATGCGCCATGTTTAACATAATAATCTCTTTTATTCCGTGGAGTATTTACTCCTGGGTTATCAATGGAAACTTTTTAACTCTGGTCGAACGCTCTCTCATCTTAACTGTGATTTTATTGTTCATTATTGCTGTGAATATTAAAATTGTCCGGCAGGGAGAACCCGTGATGATTACTAACATTCTGACAGTTATTGTCCTGTTTGTTAATTATTTCGCTGGATGGTCTACACTTTTACTGAACTACCCCACAGTTTTTTGCTATCTGTCACTTGCTCTGGTTTCATTGATTAGCTTGCTGGTAAAGAAACCCTTTACAATTTTTTATGCCAGTGCTGGTGTTTCTGAAGAAAAACGCAAACATATCCTATTTTATCTCATCAATAAATATATTACATGGATTTGGGTAATCATCTTTTTTGCCAATGGTCTTCTAGTGGCTTTTTTTACATGGCCCCCCCAGATTTGGTTAATCACTATGGGTTTAATTTGTACTGGTATTCTTTTTTCTAAATATCTTCCTAACATCATGCAATATTTTTATCGCATCAAACATCATGGAGCATAATATGTCATTGTTTAACATTCTGACCGGAACCCCTTTATGGGCTTGGATTTTGCTTATTTTTCTCATTGCGAGGGGAATAATCGCATTGAAAGATAGGGAAATGAAGGTTAACCGCCTTTTTCTCTTGCCGTTAGTCTTTCTTTTTTTGGGCGCAAGCGATGTGATTAAAGAGCTGGCCTTCCCGCGCTGGGGAGCAGTCTCTATGTTGGCAGGGTTGATGATCGGCGTTGGCGTTGGCTGGTTGCTCTGGCGTGCCACTGCGCGTTTAAAAATCAAAGAGGGAACGGATTTAATTATTCGGCATGGTACGCCGTTGACGCTGACATTTATTCTTATCGCTTTTGTCATCAAATTCACATTGATTGTTTTTCTCAATATTGAACCTGATTTGAAATATACATTTGATTTTAACCTTCTTTTTGGTCTTTTAAGTGGGTTCACTGATGGTGTGTTTTGGGGCGGCACATTAAATTTATATATAGCATTTCGAAAGAATCCAAATTAATCCCTATACCATTAGCTGTGGGTGCTTCCCATTAGAACTATCTCAATAGAAGCTTATTCCTAACAACAACGCTGCATACAAATGCAGCGTTGCCTCGTAGTTTCAGATTTTTTTATCCCAGCGCGTGAATAGGTGAGGGAAGTAATATATCTGACTATGTCCCCTTGGGGGAAGAGCGAGCCTAAAGGTTTAGAATACTATGAGTTTGAGCTAGCTGGATTTTGAGCAGATGGTTTATCGCTCATGGGAAATCATTTTGTTTTACGATTCAAAAAGAGGATAGTGATGGTTTCATTGGCGTAGGTGGGCAAGAAAACTGTTAGCTTGGCAATGCGTCAACAATTTGTAGAACTATGTTGTGGGACCCCTACGCAAAGCCGTTGCTATGATGGCATGATGCTTTTGTCAAGCATTATGATATGGGGAGGAACCGGTGTTTAAGGGTGCAACTGCGGTCACTATACGATCCAGTAGCATTACGTTTTTACGTTTGAGTATTTAGGAGCGGTAGACTCTGTACAGGCTATGCGTGCAATATGTGAAGCACGCTTGTGGGAATCAGTGTGCCATTATTGCGTTGTGCATGCAACCCTCTAGCTAGTACTTCATTGGTAAGGTTGTTTTTTGAAGCTGATTAATTATCTGGGTGTTTTTTAAGAGAACGTTAGCACTGATGTATCGCGTGCCGTACCAAGAAATCTTCCAAAAAAAAAATTATTAAAAATACTAAAAATATATGTGCAAGATGAACAAATGCTTGCTGAGGATATTGTATCAACGACTGTAGCTGCTTAAGGGCACATAATCTTGGGGGGCATAATGTTGTACAAAAAATCATGAAGTCCAAAAAACTCGTAAAGGTGCATTGCACTTCTCCTTTGAGAATTTGGCATTTCCTCTTAGCTTAATACGTTCTCATTATGATATAAACCCCTTGGTTCACCAGAACACCCTCTTGTGATGCGTTTTTCTGCTGATGCTCAAGAGATCTTTCGTGAATGGATGCAAAAGATTTTTAAAGAAGCCAAAGAGAATGACCTTTCTGAAAGCTTACAAGCGCATCTTTTGAAAATGCCTAAGACCATAGTAAGTCTTGCATTGATTTTTGAATTAACCGAAGGGGGGCGTTTTGAAATCAATAAAGATGCCCTTCAAACAGCCTTGCGATGGGAAAAATATTTGTTAAGTCATGTCAAAAGGCTCTATGCGGCGGCGGATAGCTTAGCAACAGAGGGGGCAAAATTGATTGTCGAGCGCTGTGATCATTTACCCGATGTTTTTACGGCAAGAGATATCTATAGACGGTGTTGGAGATCTTTAAAAGACAATGGAGCCGTTAAGCAAGCTTTAGAGC